>DAINRZ010000136.1:0-2195 GCA_036741575.1 Kapaibacterium sp. (SeqCode) | reverse complement strand
CAAGCCTTACAGTCATACCTGATGAGTATGTGGCCACAGGAGCATCGATAAAGCCCCCAATTCCGGCAAACTCTATAATATCGTCTATCCTGGCATCAATTTCACTCTTAGTCATGCCAAGTATTACACCGTTCAGGTGAATATTGTCCCTGCCGCTAAGGTGTGGATGGAAGCCGGCTCCCAGGGCAATCAGTGTTCCCACTCTGCCGTGAACGGTAATTCTGCCGCCCGTTGGAGGATAAATCCCCGAAATTAATCTCAGCAGGGTAGTTTTGCCCGAACCGTTTACGCCGATAATGCCAAGCGTTTCGCCACGATTAAGCGCAAAGCTGATACCGTCGAGAGCCCAGAACTCATCTTTGCGGAGCTTAGTTGAAGGTTTGGTTATTCCTGCTGCAGCTTTCATAATATCGATAACTCCGTAATACATCGAGCGGCGCAGCGAACCGCAGAATTTCTTTGAAAGATTTTCGATTTTCAGTACTAAGCCCTTGTCTTCCTTCAATTTGCCACCCATCGGATATCAGAATAATTTTTCAATAACTTTATCTTCGGCCACGAAAAAGAATTTCCAGGAGAGTAAAAACACTACCAGGGAAAACAAGGCAGAGTATAGGTAGCCCTCGATGTTGCCCATAGTGCCGTAAAGTGTCAGGTCGCGCAGCGAGCATACCATATATGTAAGCGGGTTCCATTCCATAATAACCTGCAGAGTACCGTTGCTAATTGCCGGTGAATATACTACCGGCGTTAGCAGCATAAGGAATGTCAATATAAAATTGAAACCGCTCTGCAGATCTACAATAACCACTTTGAAAACGCTGACTACAAGACCAATACCCGCGCCTAAGAAGAACAATGGCAACATGACAACCGGAAAGAAGATAATCTTCCAAGATGGTACCACTCCGAATGCAAGTAATACTACTATTGTAAGGCTGAACCCCAGGATGAAATTTGCAAGGTGCTGCGCAGTTTGTTTGATAAGCAGTACTTCGTGGGGGTATTTTACCTGTAGGATAATTCCCAGCCCTGCGCCCAAAGTCTCGGACGCAGCATTGTAAAATCCCACAAACAGCGACCAGATTGTCGTACTCAGCAGCACATAAGCCGGGTACGGGATTCCTACATCGCCGGGGTTGAGTACGCCTGCTGCATTCATAATTACCCAGGATATAATCCCGAATACGGGCTGCAGGAAAATCCAGCCGATTCCAATGAACGACTTGCGGTAAGCCATGACGAAATCCCGCCTGAAAAGCTGGAGAATCAGTTCACGCGAGCGCGTTATATTGCCCAGCATGGTAGCCCAAACCCTGAAAAACCCGATTTTCTGCTTATAGCCGGGTTCGTATATTGTCACCCTGTCTTTTTCGTGCATAGATTAATTTGTAATAAAAATATCACTTGCCGGCAGGCAAATTAATAATAATTTGAGGATAATGGAAATATCATTGTTGAGTAAGGCTAAATTCAATCATTCATTTTTTAAACAGGTTTACTGCAATGAAAATTTGATAGGTATTGTCATCCAACAGCCTACCGGCTCGCCGTCAATTTTGGCCGATTTGAATTGAGACGCCTTTATACATTTGTGGATTTCTTCGATAAACGCCTTGCTGTTATGGCTGTCATATTGAAGTTTCACGGCCTTATCATTGTCGCCAACCCAAACTTTAATAATTACTTTCTCCTGAATGTCAAGCCTTCTCATTGCTTCGGGGTACTGAATACAGCTATTAAAGAGCGCCAAATCCATCTCAGGAAAAACCTCATACGGAAAGTATTTAGATTCTTTCCCGGTTGAATCATAACATTTACAGGATTTTAATTCTCCTTTGGAGTAAATATCCCGGCGTTTTACGACTCCGTTATTGTAATAGGATATCAGCTCCCCGTCAAAATTGCCTTCATTGTCTCTGGGAACAATCCTTTTAATTTTTCCGTCAGGATACCAGTACTTTGACACACCGACAGTATAATAATCTATCGTGTCTCGATAAGTTATGCTTGATATTTGAATATTTTCATTATTAAAATAGTTAATTGTGACAGTATTATCTTCATTTGTTTTCCTTGATTTATATTCCAATCCATTATTTCTTTTTAAAGAGGAGACCAATCTACTTGTCGTATAGAATACTATTGTTTAAAACCTGAATTATGAACATCAATCCAATATTAATAACAAAATA
>DAINRZ010000135.1:0-8298 GCA_036741575.1 Kapaibacterium sp. (SeqCode) | reverse complement strand
ACTCGTCTCAATAGTTCTTTTCGTAAGAGCGCCGATTTTATTGTTCTTTTCTACTACATGAGATTCTATCTAACACTAATCCTTAAAAATGTAGTCCCCATTTTCATCTTGTTCAAGCGGAATACTTGGGAAAAGTTCTGGCAAAATATTCAATGAAATCATTATAAACACCGCAGATAGTATCAAATTAATAAATGAAAGCAGAAATAATCCATTATGAAGGTGAACCTTTAAAGTCAATATATTTAAAATAATAAACATAACAGAATAATAAATCAATCCTTTAAATGCGTTTCTAGAATAATTTCTAATATATTTAATTAAGTAAGGAATTAACAGCGCATAAAGCATTTCCGTCAGAATAATTTGAAAATTAACTTTAAAAATAATCTCAAAAACTAACTTGATTACAATAAGTATGGAAAATAGTATCATTGAATATACCAATATCTTATTCTTTAACTTACATTTTTTAATATTAATACGATTTGGTTTTGATGCAATTACCTGTGCAAGTAGTTTTTGGTTTTTAAAATCACCTTTTAATTTCATATAGATTTCAGAGTTATTTAAAATCCCTCTTTCAGAGTCAATAATTTTTACCATTTCCATTTCAGGTGTTATTCTTTTCATAAATATACTTTATTGTTTATATATCAAAATTTTTATTGTTATTATGTGATTATTAAGGTTGAGGCGAAATTTTCAATGCACTTGGTTTATAATTATGATTACTGTTGTTTGTTTTTTTGTTAGTTGTTTGCGACTCAGTACTTGCGGTATTTTTTGTAGGATTTTTAAGAAAATCAAAACAACCGGAAAATAAACCACCAGTGTTAGCCGAAAATAATGTAAATTCCTTAACGTTTTCTAAAACTTCAGGTAATTTAGCTGCCGATCTTACTACATCAGTAACGCCAGCTGCAAGATCAAGAGCTTTTTCGAAAACTTTTGTATCAGCAGCTTGATCAACTAATTTCCCAACAACTCCTGGTAAGGAACCTGGGATTTTAGCTGCCTCTTCACTACTTCCAGCTAAATTAGCTGTTACTACTGCTGTACCAGCAGAAACACTATAAATACTGCAGGTCAAATCAAATCCAATTAACGCTGCGCCACCTGCAGTTAAAGGACCACCGCCAACAGCTCCAATCCCTGTAATCGTTCCTAATACTCCTGCAGTTATCATTAGAGCGCCGGGTACATATCTCCCGCAAGCTTCTTCATATTCATCATATTGACCAATTCTTATCATTTCAGATTGATAAATCTCAAATCCATCTCCATCAACAAACCCATTCCCATCAGTCCTGCTCATCGGATTATTCCTGCAATAATGATATGGCGTCCAACCGTAGTATTTCTCCCACATCGGGTCAATGCTCGTGAACTGGCCGAGAATATTGTCGAATTTGTGAACAAAAACTCCATTTTTTTTAAAAAATAAAACTCTTTCACCAATTCTATTCAATTATTTTTTAATGTATCATTTTTTATTTTCACATTTTTTTTCTGAGGTAAATCAGATGAAAACCATAAGGCCCCAGTATAGCAATTGTTTGCCACATAGATCCTCAATTCAAATAACTTATTAATTATTGCTCTCTCATAATTATAATAATTTTCACTGCTAAATTGTAAAAATTTATCTTTATTTAATATTCCAGAATTTGAAGTATTACATTTGAAAAAGTAACTTATAAAATGACTTTTTGTAAGAATTCCTATTTCATCTACTTCAGCAATTTTTTTAACAGGCTTGAAATACCTATAGAATAAAGTTGTATCAAAATTTTCAAAAATATTTGAAATATACAATGAATCTTTATTTATTAATTTATGCATCATATATTCAATGAACTGTTCCTTTGTATACCCATATTTCCGAAAAGCATGATGTAAATTATGACTTTGAGTTATTACTCTGCCAGAATAATTCGGTGCAATAACATCTATGGCCAAATAACCACCCTGAAAGCTCATATCATTCAATACATAATTAAAATAGATAGAATCTGGTATTTCAACAATCTTTACTGAATCACACTCGAAAAAAGTTAACCATGCTTCTTCTGTCCAATCATCCTGATTCAAAATTCCAAACATAGTCAATAAAGTTAAAAGCAATGTTTTCATACTATTTTCCCAGTTTAAACCAAGATTTTGATTGGGGAATATCCCCTTCATTTTTATATTTAGTTCTTAATGGTATACTGAAATGAATTCTAATTAAATTTTCGATATTAACAGCTTGAATTTCCGATGGTCTTGCTTCTGTAGATGGATAATCCTGTTCACTATCAAAAATGTAGGTTCCTGAAGCCCAGTCATACGCATGACCTATAAAATCATGTCCAAAGGTTTCAATTGGATCTCCTAAATTCAGATTCCATGTAAATGATGCATCTGAGCCCTTTGTATCAGGGTCACTAGGAGTAAAAGTATTTGCAAAATCACTTGGTTTTTCACTGTCGCGATATATAGTTAATTTTGTACTACAATTTTGAAGGTATTGAATTCTATAAGTTAGTTCGACATTATCACAATCCAAGATGCAGTTTAATATTGTTAGTCCGGTCATTACTGTTTCATCAGAACCCTCATAAAGGCTGCCATCTTCATTATATAATTTACCATCTTTATATTGACATTGTCGTCCTTCCCATACATTATTTTCTTTATTATAAACAGAATATTCAAACCAAATCTCATTTCCACTCGGATCCACTGCCATCAGAGGATTATTCCCACAGTACTGATAAGGCGTCCAGCCGTAGTATTTCTCCCACATCGGGTCAATGCTGGTGAACTGGCCGAGTATGTTGTCGTACTTGCGCACGCCGTGGTCAGCAAGGTTCATTTCGTAGTCAAGCTGCTTGCCTATGTACTTCAGGCGGGCGTCGGGCGTGGTGTTGTCGGTGCAGTACTGCCGCTCCCTTACTTCGCCGAAGGGGTTGTAGCTTATTTGCTCGCGGTATTCGTAGCTGTTATCGGCAAGCCCTTTGCGCAGTACAGTCCGTACTGAGCCGAGGTGGTCGAACAGTTTGTATTCTTTACGCCAGTTGCCTGCGCTGTCGGTGCGCCAGGTTATGGGCGCCCCGCCAACGGCATAGGTATTGTATTCGGCAGGGTAAAAGAAGACCAAATGGTCTCTCGAGGTATTAAGTATTGTACATTCTTCCCCATCAGGGTCAATACCTGCTATGGCTTGGTCGCTTAGCTGTACTCCCTGGTAAACAGCAAGCTGTTCGTTGTTGCCACCAAGCATGTAGTATTCCCAGGCATAAGCCGAGCCGCCGCGGTCGCCGCTTACGGAATACGTTAAGCGTTTCTGCTCGCGCTCGCCCGAAGGGTTGTAGCTGTACTGCCATTCATCGCGGAATACGCTCGAAATATCCTCGAAGCAAATCGAGCTTGGCCCGTTCTGTTTCCATGTATCGAGTTTTGCCAAAAGCCCCCTGAAATCGTACTCAAACACACTTGTATTCAGGGTGTAAGCCGGCCCGGTAGTAGGGTCAGTGCCACCCGTTATTATATCCCTTCTCGATAAAGCGCCGTTTTTATTGTATTTGATTACTTCGTTATTCCTGACTATACCCATAAAATTAGCAGATTTCAACTTGTCTTAATCCTGAAAAAAAAGGAAATATAGGTAATTAATAATTTTGGATTTATGTTGCCTGTAGTGAAAAAAAGGACTTAACGTTTTTGCTAAGTCCTTTATTTATATCAGTGCTCTCTGCGGGATTCGAACCCGCGGCCCTCTGATTAAGAGTCAGATGCTCTGACCGGCTGAGCTAAGAGAGCGTTGCAAAATTAAGGAAAAACCGCTGAACAAACAAATTTCTTTGAAATAACAAATTTTTTCACAATATTAGTTCTTCTTTAGTATTGTATTTTGAGTATTAATACTTTGTTTAAGAACTTTTTTAGATTTTTTGTAAAAATATTTTGGGAGATTACATGAAAATAAAATTCATATTTGCTTTGGCAATATCGGCTTGTTTGCTTGCTTCGCCGGCTTTTTCACAGAAAACTATCCAGAGCTCCGGCGGGTTTATGGGCAGGTATGCCCAGGCCATTTCTGTTGACCCCTTTGTTTTTCTCGTTAACAAAGTATTCAACGTTACATACGAACACAGAGTAGGCGCCGACAACTCATTGACGGGATTTCTACAGTATTACAAACCACTTAGTTATTGGTCCGGTGTAGGCCTTGGCGTTTCATACCGCTGGTATATCGATATTACAAAGGAAGGTAAAAAGGCTCTCGAAGGATTCTCTGTAGGCCCATTGTTAGGCTTCACCTATTGGTCGCTGGATAATGTTCTTTATGAAGATCAAGGCTGGGGCAGCGGCGCTCAGCTTTTTATCGGAGCCGAAGTAAATTATAAATTCACTTTCGACGGTTGGTTTATCGAGCCGAATATCAAGTATTCATTTCCTCTTGGTGATTTAACCGGTTTGGACTATACATTCTATGGTTTCGGCGTTAATCTGGGCTGGGCATGGTAGATTAGTTACCAAATCCATTAATAATTTTAAAAGCTGCTTGTATTTTTTTTCAGGCAGCTTTTTTTTTGGAAAAAATGCTATGAGTAGCCGTAAATAATAAAAATTAAAATTTGTTTAATTTTTTGAAATAATTTATTAATTTTAAAAATTATTTAATATAAATTAAGTAAAGGATTTATGGCAAAAGTTGTTTCTTCTTTATTATTCATTTTAGCCTTAGGAATTCCAACGGCATCAGCACAGTTGTATATCGGAGGCGGCCCCAATTTCCTACATCCACAAAATAAATTATCAGAAACCAACAATTTATCATCCGGTTTCAATATTATACTCGAATCCCGAACATATTGCAAGTTTTGGTATGGGCTAAGGGCCGATTATTTTGCTTTTGCAATGAAAGACGATATTGGCCCCGACAGCAATTATTTCCAAAACGCCTTCTATATCTCGCCGCAGGTGCGCTTCAATATATTTGGGGGCGACTGCTACAACGATAAGGTAATCCCTTATTTGCAGGCAATGTTTACATTCAGTTCAATCGGCAATACAGATGAACGGAGCAGGTTTGGGCTTGGCGGAGCCGGCGGCGGCGGAGTAACGCTGGGATTCAGTCTGTTCGACCTTTGCTGGCTGCTCGATCTGAATGCCCTTTGGTCGGCCCCCAATTCCATTGCCAGGGCCGATAAAAGAAATTCCATTCAATCCATCAATTTTAGTTTAACATTGAGTGTCGGCTTATGAGAAGAAATATACTATTTAGAAAGTTGCTGCCCGGAATAATTTATCTTGCAACTGTTTTATTGATATTATCCTCGTGTTCCACGACAATGCAGCGCAACGATGATGCAATCAGGATAAAACCCGATTCGGTGAAAAACTTCAGGTGGAACCGTTTCAACGAATCATTCCGCAACGGCTCGCTGCTCAGGGGCACTGTAGTTGGCGCCAAAGTAATCGTATCGCCACAGCCGTGCCCGCAGCCCGAAGATACAATCCATCAGGGATATGTAATATTTGTCGATTCCCTCTCCAAGGCCGAAAGCTATGAGTATATCCCTTTCGAAGCAGTTCAGTTTATTGCCGATTCATTGAATATCAACCAGGATACGGCCCTTGTATTCGAGAATTTCAATAATCCCGAAGGTATCAGGCAGCTAAGGATGGTAGAGATCGATACAATTTATAATGATTGCAACCCATGCAACTGCCGCCCGCTGAACCTGCTGGATTTTAAACTGCCGAGAATAAAACTAAGTTGTATCGAAAGGAAATTCCACAGGGTATTTATTGAACTGAAGGCAGGGTATTCGATTTTTACCGACAAACTTTTTTCCGGCGAGGAAAAAGGCAGGGAAGGATGGTCGCTCGAAGCCTCGGCAGGCATTCGCTTAGGCGACGAGAAGAATTACAATTCCGATAAATGGAACCCAAACTGGGGATTGGGGCTTACTTTCTCGACCGGAGTGAATACTCTTAATACATTCAACGATGAAGATATTACCAGGCCTGCACTGCTGACATACCTGCGCTGGCAATCGCCCGACGGGCGTTTCCTGGGATTGTGCATGCGCCCGTTTATCTACGGGCAGTTGGGTATTACGCTCGATAAGCTGTCGCTCGACTTGTTCAGGATTAACTGGTGCGATGAATGCAAGGAAGGCGAGGCCGGGTCGCAGCTGCCGTCGATAGAATTGCAGCCCAATGTGGACTGGAGCCTGCCAATATCATGGGGAGTCGGATTCGGTTTCGATGTGCCCGTATTGCCGATACTCGATATTTCTTTCGACTTCGGCTATAGGTCGCTGGCATTCGGCGAACTCACTACGGCTCTCGATTACATCGTGCCCACAGGCAGGCGCGTAGATATGTTCCTCTTCAGGTTCGGTTTAACTTTTTAATTGGAGTAAAAATGAAAAATAAATACAAAGATAAAGGAATATTTTCCAAGATTCAGATAGCCGCTGCAATTGTTTCGGCGGTTTTCCTGCATTCGTGCTGCGACTGCGAAGACCCTCTGATTCAGGAGGCTGAGCCTGCCTGCAACGTAAAAAACAATGCTTTGATTGAGTTCAAACCAGGCATAAAAGATACAACCGTAACCGGAAGCAACGGCCAGGACTCTACTTATTACAAGCCGCTGCCCGATTTTGCTACCGAAACGTTCGAATTTCCGGCATCAAATAATTCCTCCGGCTCGCAGCCTTCCGACGAAAGGTTCAGCAAAAGCGCGCTTATAGTCGCCTCCGAAATATACAACTCACTCGTTGCCGGCGGCGACGTCACCGCCTTGATTTACGACCTATACCCGCCGAATAAGGAGATGCTTGGCGATATAATGGTTACGAGTGTAACGATAAATGCAGACCCGATGCTGAGCACAGCCAGGCTTAGGTTTTATGGCAGCGTGGCAAGGTATGCCACCGATTTCCTTAGCGAAAATTCAGGTGATTTCTGCGAAGTCTTCGTCCCCGATAATACCGACCTGGATGCCCTGAGAAGCAACAGCAGCCTGTACGGGCAGTCGCTCAGGGACGATGACGGTACAAGCCTTACAGGCCAGGTAACCGAAGGCAGTTATGTGGAAAGCGATATAGTCGTTAAAAACATGGACGGTAATATAATTACCGATGCAGTGCCCGACGATGTAGTAGCCAGGGTGCTCGATAAAGCCAATTCTAAAGGGCTGATCGAAATAACGGTCTCACCCGGCCAGGTTTATTATGTCAAGGCAAGGAACGGACGCGAGTTTGCCGTTCATATCACCGGTATTTCCCAGGGCGTATTCCCAGGCGATCCGGTTAAGAAAAAGCGAGTGTATATTATGTTTGCTCCTCTTCAATAAATTGGAAAAGGAATTAATATGAATTTAAGAAACTTACCTTTTTTAATCATCCTATCAGCAGTATTTGTTGCCTGCTCTTCGGACAAAACTAGTATTCGCAAGAATTACCCTCCCAACATAGTACTAGGGTTATGCACCGAAGAAAACGAAATGAGCCCAAGGCAAATGCCCGGCAAGAAGGTTCCCCAGACTTACTGTTCGGACGACGCCCGCAAAATAAGTGCAGATTCGTTGGAAGGCGTCAGGCCCGCGGCGGCTTACATTGCAGATATTTTCAACAGCTTTTTGCCCGAAGAAAAAAGAAAGAAAAAAGATAAAAATTTTGATTATTATGTGGCGCAGAATGCCGAGACAATTACTTTTATCGACGACAGTTCGGGCTTCTTCTCCATTGCCCATCTGCCCGACAGGCTATCGTCGGAAGTACTAGATTTCGGTTTTTTCGTCGCCGATGATTCTTCATCAGGCGGCTCCGACATATATGAATTCAAAGCCGAAAACGGCAAATACAAAGTTAAAAGGCTGAGCAGCCCTATTAACACTATGTTTTGGGATTCTCATCCGTTTGTATTAACCGACTCGGCAGGGAATATGGTTATGCTCTGGTCATCCGACAGAAATTCGCCATATAGCCATATAATTACAACGACAGGAGAAAAGAAGAAATTCGGCAATACCGATATTTTCTATATATTCAGGGATTCAGAGGGTAACTGGGGCAGTATCAGTGCGCTTTCCGACGAGCAGGGGACCGTAAACAGCCCATTCAACGATGAATCTCCGTTTATATACTGCCAGTGCTACAAGCCCTTGTTGTTTTTCGCTTCGAACCGGGCCGGCGCTGGCAATTCCGAAGATGAAAAGTATAATGATTATGATAATTATTATACCAGGATAAATACCGATTTTGTAAAGCAGGAAATATCATTTCCCGAAAGCCC
>DAINRZ010000134.1:0-8452 GCA_036741575.1 Kapaibacterium sp. (SeqCode) | reverse complement strand
CTCATCAGCATTATCTTGCGGCTGGCCCAGCGCCCTTCTACCATGTACTTCAGGAAATATATACCTGTCGGGTACATACCCAGGTCTATCGGGTTTCTGCCTTTGGCGGCAGCGGGCCTTTCGAGTATTTTACCCGTAATATCGACAATGAATAACTCTTCGACGCTGCCCTTTACGTCGATAGTCAGGTTGCCGCTCGTCGGATTGGGAAAGCACTGTACTAAGTCGATTATATCGGTATTCTCGGGATTATTCTCGTCAATTTGCGTTTCATCCTTATTGAATATTACGATTTTTGCAGTATCCAGGCCGGCCAGGGCTTCCTGCTCGCTGCACGAAGGCACGACTGTGAACTGGCTGATTAGCCTGATAAACAAGCCGTTAAGCTTTTCTACTTCGAATTTATCTGTCGATGGCTTCAGGTGGCTGCCGCCTACGCCGCTATCGTCGGTCAGGAAAACATAAGTACCGTTGGTGGCCAGGGCAAGGCTTCGCATCAGGTATTCTGTGCTTTTGTCTATACCGCTGCAGGTAATCGGGACAATCCGAATGCCTAATATAGCTGCCTTTGCAATGGTTTCCTTCAGCTTTTCCTTGATTTCAGGCGTTTCATGAGGCGGTGCATCGAGTATAAGGAATAGTATCCTTGCTACGGCGTCATTGCTCCAGTTCATACCGTTTACAGCTTCTTGCAGTGCCATCTCGACAGCTTCCGGGAAATCGCCGCCGCCATCGGCATTCTGCTCGCCTATGAACTTCAGAGTCTTGTCAATATCGGGCGATAGTTCGCTTTTGCGAATTACGTACTCGTCTGTTTCGTCCCTGTAGAAAAGGCTCCCGAGGTTTATTTTCAAACCTGTCTGGCTGTTCTTTAACTTTCCGATAATATCGCTCAATTCGGCCTTCAGGTAACCTATCTCATCTCCCATCGAACCTGTTGCATCAACCGCAAATACTATGTCAACAGTATTATGCTCCCTGCAATAATCTTCTATTTGTATTATATTGATACCATCGTGAAATTTCCTGATATTTTCCTTATAAACCTGTTTGCCGTTAGCCTGTATAGATACAGCATAACCGGTTTTGCTGCCGTTTGGGCCTGTGAATATATTGGACCACAGTTCTGCTTTGCCTGTGTTGTCTGTCCTTCCTGCCCATACTTCGCTGCCATCCTGGTCGAGTAGCTTGACTTCGTAATCGACGGCAGGCCTGTTGTCTTTTGTTACGAGTTGGATAGTGTACCTGTCGTCGGGGTAGAATATCCATCGGTCGCGAAATTCCTTCAGGTCGCCTTCGTTAATATCTTTCCAGAGGTCCCACTTACGGAAGTCGTTAATTTCCCCGGAGGTTAGAACGCCTGCCTGGCCGGCCTGCACAGGTATCCCGCCCATAGGTTTCGAGCCTATGGAGCCATCGTCAGCCGAAGGTACGATTAAATCGCTGGTTGAGTAATCGGCACTATAACTAATGGGAGATTCTTCGCTTACTTCTCCGCTGCTCTTGCTCGCTTTGGGTTTTGCCGGGGCATCTTCGGCTGCGGTCAGGTGCATTGTTTTCCTTGCTCCCATCCCGGCTCCTGTACTGACTTTTACGTCATCATCTTTGTAAACGGGCCTCTCTTTGGGCTTAAAGTTAGGCTCTATTTCGAAGCTGAAGGCATAGCTGCTGTCTGCTTTTATCTTAACTTTATCAACCAAAAGGTCGCTGTTAACATAGTAGCTTATCTTGAGAGAATAAACACCCGGCTCGGCATGGAACTTAAACCTGCCGAACCTGTCGGTGACTGCCGTAATATCTTTCTTGCCCGAATTGGCTTTGATTACTACGCCTGTTAGCGGCTGCTTTGTGGCTTTGTTTATAACTTTTCCGCTAATCTGCGATTCTTTGCCGTTTGCTTCCAATCCTGCCAGAAGCAGTATTATTGCTAATATGTGGACTAACTTCATTGCCTTTGCCTTTCGCTGATATTAAACTTTATTTTTTGCTTTTAGTATATTTACGTTTTCGGGAAAAAAGATTACAACTTTTGCAAAAATTTTTATTTTTCAATTATACAATTAAAAATCGCTGATTCTGATTTACTTTAGGTATGCCTTTTTCACTGAAAAAGCAAAAATCATACTCAAATCTGCGGGAAAACTTCAACCCTGTAAGTAATGCCTAACAATTTTAACTTGCTGCGACCGTGTATGTTTTGTTATTCCGTTATTACCATCTTCTTTACATTTTTTATCGAAAGAACGAATAGATGGTACATAGGTAGCTCTTCTTAATATTATGGTTCAGTAGAACAAATCTTACAGGTATTTCTTTATAATAATTTCTGATCTTTTTTTCCCGATAAATGTTTAGCATTTAATTTAGATACAATTTTCCTGCCGGATTTTTCTTCGATGGCTTTGCGCGTATTGCCTGCAATCCTGCCACCTTGCTTTGCAATTACTTTGCTCTCGTCATAGGTCTCAGGTTTCCGTTCCTGCGATATCTCGGTGGTGGTAGCTTCGGCCAGCATATTCAATACAAGTTCGAGGTTTGTCATATTATCCCTCAGCCCTTCCTTTTTCAATCCTTTGTATTCTTTGTACTCTTTTGTCGTAAAACCGGCCCATTCTTGTGTAATTATATCTGTCAGTTCCGCAAACTGATCCCCTTTCCTGATGCCCCGGTTTTCCCATTCATCTGTAAGTTCCTTGCGGACTTCGATACTTTTCAGCCTTTGGTTTATCCATTGTTTGGAATAACCTTTTCGCAGGTACGTTTCCATAGCCCTGTCAAAGGATTTCTCAGGGTCTGCGGTTTCTTCTAGCCTTTCGTAGCCTGTCATAGCCAGCCATTGCTTAAAAGGCTCGGCCTTTGGCGAAGGTATAGACTGAATTAACCGCAAAACCTGCTCCGTATCGGCTACGTCGGTAAGGTAAAATTTACCGTCGGCAGACTGCATTTTCAGTTGTCCCAAATTATGGGACAACTGACTTCCTTCCTCATTAAGTTTTGTTTTTAGCGCATTCCAATATTTTCTGGGACGGGGGCTGTCCGTCAGCGCTTCGATTATGTCAATTACCGAAAAGTACATCGTTTCTTTGTCAGCATCCCAATGAGTGCGTACTTTCTTAGATTCGAACAGCTTAATTTCATTACTCATTCTGCATTCCTATTTATTGTAATGTTCATTGCTTTAGTAGTGTCGTTGCCCAATATATCGATTACCTTTAACAGCACAGTGTAATCGCCCGGCTCATTATTCATATAAGATGATATGGCAATACGTACCGGAGCCGTTTTCCTGCCGTTAGTATATTTACCGTCCCAAATTAATTCAGTCATAATTATTGCCAATGGATAGTGATTCACGTTTAATTATAGTTCGGACTTTACTCCACAACTGTATTCAATATACAAAAAATTAATGTTTATAGTAAAACCAAAGAAGCAAGCTTAGAGGAAAAATTGAAGTATAATCTGTTAATCAAAGTAATATCCGGAATATTAAACCCACATTGTGGGAAGAAAAACCAAAGAAGTATGAATAAAATGAAAAATATTATACATATTTTTGTTTTTTTTTAACACCGAAATTGAAAATGGAAAACTTAGAATTAATAGAGCTTGGCAAAAAAGTATTCGATTTGGAAATCGAATCGCTGATAAATGCAAAAGAGGGCATTAACGGCAATTTTGCAGAAGCAGCAGTAAAAATAGCCGAAGCAGGAAAAGTAATACTCTCCGGCACAGGCAAATCCGGCTATATTGCCCGAAAAATAGCGGCTACGCTCGCCAGCGTAGGAATACCCGCACATTTCCTGAATCCCGTGGAAGCGCTGCATGGAGACATTGGTATTGTAGAAGCAAATGACGTTGTTGTGTTAATTTCAAAAAGCGGGAGCACTACCGACCTGGTGACACTTCTTCCATACCTGAAAAGCCGCAGCGCATTTATTATTTCGATTACCGGGAACGGCAAATCATACCTGAGCCGCGAATCAGATATAAATATCAGCGCTTATGTGGATAACGAAGCAGATATGCTTAATGTAGTCCCTACCAGCAGCACTACAGTTGCCTTGGTTATCGGCGATGCTCTTGCCGTTTCTGCAATGAATCTTCGCAAGACCACCCTGGCAGACTTCTCCAAACAGCATCCTCTGGGACAGCTCGGCAGGAACATATTGCTGCAGGTGCGCGATGTGATGCACAAAGAAGACAGGCTGCCCATTGCAAATCCCGATTCATCATTCAAAAAAGTAATTATTGAAATTACTGATAAAGGCTTAGGTTGTGCCTGTATAGTTGACATCGACTATAAGCTAACAGGGATAATAACCGACGGCGACGTCAGGCGTGCCCTGCAAAAACACGAAGATATGAGGGAATTGAAAGCAGGCGAACTAATGACTGTATCGCCGGTCAGCACAACGCCGGATACTTACCTTGGCGAAGCCCTTAGCCTGATGGAAAACCGTAAAAGCCAGATTTCAGTTTTGCCTGTTGTGGACAGCGAAGGTAAATGCGTCGGGGTAATCAGGATACACGATATTATCAGGACGGAAATGTGAAATATTATACTTCAAAAGAATAAATTATTAGTATTAATACTCGACTGACTCTAATCGTCCAGGTCGGAACCCGATTTAAGCAGTTTAAGGTAGTCACCTTTTGTTTTAACGATATTCAGCTCGCCGGCAGCCTGTATAAGGCCCGCAGTATTTTTGACGTTCAGCTTCCTCATCATATTCCTACGGTGAGTTTCCACAGTACGCAGCCCGATTTTCAGTTTCTCCGAAATTTGGGCGCTTGTAAATTGCTTAATAATTAAAGAAAGGACTTCAATTTCCCTGTCGGTAAGGTCAATGTTCAGGTATTTTACAGTTTCCTTTTTAATAACATCAACAGTGAAAAAGTGCATCAACTCCTTGGAGTAATAAGAGCCTTCGTAGAATACGCTCCTTACGCCTTTTTCTATTTCCTCTTTGCTCGAATTTTTCGTTATTACGCCCTCAACTCCCTGGAAAGCAAGATTTTTCAGGTTTTTTGTGTCGATAATACTCGATAATATTACAATTTTCACATCCGAGCTTTTCTTACGAAGGCTGTGTATGGTTTCGAACCCGTTGAGTTCCGGCATACTCAGGTCGAGCAGCAAAACGTCCGGTTTCCTGGCTTCTACAATATCGACAACCCTCCTGCCGTTATGCAGGACATCCAAAACCTCGTATTCATGGGGCTTGGATTTAAAAAAGTCTGACAGAAACTCAGCAAACAGCTTTTCATCATCGACAATTAATAACTTAATTGCAGCCATATTCCTATCGGCAGAAAATCCTGAAAATCAGGAGACTGACCCTATAACAACAGGATTCAGCCCCGCAACACTATCTAATACATTGTCTGTTTCTTCAGGACTTGTAATAAGTATCATGCCAATTCCAATGTTGAACACGTGCCTCATTTCTTCTTCCTCGATGCCGCCAGTTTTTTTGATAATCTCAAATAACAAGGGTGTCTTCCATGAGTTCCAGTCTATATTAAGTTCCATACCTTCGGGCACGATTCTCTTTGTATTGCCAACAATTCCTCCGCCGGTAATATGCGAAATTCCTTTAACAATTCCCATCTGTGCCAGTGGATATATTTCAGTAAGGTATGATCTATGGATTTTAAGCAATGCTTCGCCGATTGTGCAGCCCAGGTCGTCGACGAATGAATCGAGTTTGTAATCTTTAAGGATAACAGCCCTGGCAAGTGAGTAACCGTTTGTATGCAGCCCGGTCGAGGGCAGTCCGATGAGCTTGTCGCCGGGTTTTATTGATTTTCCGTCCACGATTTTAGATTTATCGACAACGCCAACGATTGTTCCGGAGACATCATATTCGCCTTCCTGGTAC
The DNA here is from genome assembly GCA_036741575.1 of Kapaibacterium sp. (SeqCode). Lineage (GTDB taxonomy): Bacteria > Bacteroidota > Ignavibacteria > Kapaibacteriales > UBA2268 > DAINRZ01. The sequence goes on along the minus strand of DAINRZ010000134.1, from coordinate 2,567 downwards.
ATCGACGGCATTTCGGCTGTCTCGCCCCCGATTAAGGCAGTGGAATTTTCGCGGCATGCTTTAACAAACCCACCAATAACCTGCTCTGCAATTCCCGGTTCCAGTTTGCCGGTAGCAAAATAATCGAGGAAGAAAAGCGGCTTTGCCCCGCAGCACAGAATATCATTTACGCAATGGTTAACGAGGTCCTGCCCGACAGTATCGTGAACTCCCATCATACATGCAATTTTCAGCTTTGTGCCCACTCCGTCTGTGGATGCCACCAATATAGGGTGATCGTAACCTTCGAACCTTGCATCGAAGAAACCTCCAAACAAGCCTATATCGGCAAGTACCTTATCGTTGAAAGTGGATCTGACAAGCGGTTTTATCCTTTTTACGGTTTCATCGCCGGCTTCGATATCCACTCCGGCAGTTTTATATGATAATCCCATAATACTCTATAAATTTATTTTACATTTTCTGTATCGTCTAAAGCAAGATAATCCATTTTATGAATTTCATCCGGATTGTACCCGTTTTTCGGGACACCATTCTTATGGAATAATCCCTTCTTCTTCATTTTTTCCCTGTAACGCTTTATCTTGGCCGCCACTCTGTCTGCCTGTAATGCAAAAGTTTCGAGCCTCGCCTCGATTACCTGGGGGAATACGTTCCCGTCAGTTTCAATCGTCAAAAATGGTATATTCATTTTCCCGTTGAAGATTTCTTCGGGCAGGTTGTAAGAACTCTTATGCATTCTCTCGGAATGAATTTTATTTTCAATTTTCATTTCGGGCATGGTAATAGCCTCGGCAACACGGGTAGGCATGCAGCCGAAAGGCCCCAGGTTGATAACGCCGCTGTAATGTTCTATGGTTTCGTGCAGTGCTACGCCGAGTGTCAATCCGGGCTCGCCTTTGTATTCAACGGGCAAAATATGCTTACTGTGTTCCACCAGAGATTTCACATCAGTTTTCCGGTATTCGTAGAATCCTGTCCTTTCAAGCATTCTTTTGATTTTTCGCTCAGCATAATGCATATAAGCAACCCTGATTTCCCTTTCAATTTTGTTTTTGAGCGATTTATCAGGCTCCAGCAGGTCGAGTTTCAGGAGGTAATCGACGTAATAAATCCACTCGCTAAGGTAAGCAATATTAACGATGAAGCCCTTCTTTGCCAATTGCCTGTTGAGAGATTTGTGCGCAAAATGCTCGCGCCTGACATACATTTCGCCCACAAGCGCTATATATTTAGATTCGCTTATTGGTATTCGTGGAGTTACTCTTTTACGCAGGTTATCCGAAAAAACGCTTAATGCCTTGAAGAATTTCTCGGGCCTGGTCTCGGTTACTTTTATTAACCGGGCAAACTCTTCATTAAATGCTTCCTCTCCTGCAACGGGATCAACTGCATTAGCAAGGATGCCCGACCTTACATCGTCCAGGACGTCGGCAGCCATAATAGTCCTTATCCCTATTTTTGCAAAATCCGGCCCGAATCCGGCAAAGCCTTCTTCGTTGATAAGTACTAAATTTGCTACATTTTTGAATTTATTAATATCTATAACATGCTTCAGGAATACCGGGTACTGTCCCAGCCGGCAGTTGCCCGCCCCCTGTACGTTGAAGAAGGCAACGAATTCTCCTTCTTTCTGGTTATTCTTTACATAATCTATCATTGTGCCTGCAAGCAGCAAAACCGGCAGACATTCTTTGCCGGTAGCATTGGCACGGGCATATTTCAATATTTCGGGATTGCTCTTAGGGGCTGCAATGGCATTAAAGCCCAGGCTGCGAAGCCCCGCGGCAAATAATTCAGTAGATAAATCGGCCATCGAAGGGATGATTATTGTTACTCTCGGGTCTGTAAGGGGCACTTTTTCCCCATAAGAACTGTAGAAATACCCGACACTGTCTTCGAAAGTAATTTTTGCCGGGCTGTATGCTGTAAGGTCGGGATCAGAAAGCCTGTCCGAAATTTTACGGTAATTATTAATAATATCCAGCGCAGCATCAATCCTTGTATTAACTCCTGCGTCGGCAGAATGGCTATCGAGTTCCAGAGTAAGCGATGGTTTTGTGCCCATGATTTTGCGGAATTGGGTAATAAGCATCGAATCGGGGCCGCAAGAGAAATTGGAAATATACGTGGCAAATAATTGCGGATTTTGTTTAATTATCTGAGCCACTTTCAGGATTTTTTTGCCGCCTTCCCAATACATCTGGTTTATCAGTTCTTCGCCCCTGTAGTCGAACATGTCATAAGGAATGACATATACACCGCGCGAGGCATATTTCTGGGGAATACCCTTATTTGTATCGTTAGTAAATGAATTATATGGCCTGCCGACTAATACCATTGCCATTTCGTCGGGGTTTTCGGCAAGGAATTCCAGGAACTTCCTGCCGTGGGCGAACATTTCATCGATAAATTCATTCTGCTTCGCTACTGCATTGCGGTATGCAGCACGTGCTCTTTCCTGGTCGTGAACGCCTAACTTTGCGGCTATTTCAACAAATTGCCCTTCTTCGGCATCGAATCCTTTAGCAAAATTCAAAGTAGGATGAATGAACCTGTCGAGCATA
>DAINRZ010000133.1:0-8468 GCA_036741575.1 Kapaibacterium sp. (SeqCode) | reverse complement strand
AAAAGCCATATCCGAATGCAAAGCTGAATGCTATAACCGTCAGTATTGTTATTAAGTACTTCATCTATAATATCGTAAAATCAATCATATTTATGAATGATAAGACTATCAATAGCCGATGATAGTGTAAGATACCAGATTAAAAGCCTTTGCAGAGTATTGCCATTAGAAGAGCTTCATACCGATACTGAAATAAGCATTAACCGGCCCCTGCACAATTCCATCCGGTTTTTTTACAAGATAAAAACTTTTGCCGACTGAGAATTTGGCAGGCCCCAGGGGAGTATCGAGCGCAAGAGAGATACCTATGCCATGCTTCAGGCTGCTGAATTTAATCTCTTCCGGCTTTTCCCACACTGCGCCAAGGTCGTACCTAAGCAACAGGTAAGTATCAAAGAATATGGAATATGGCGATTTGAACCGGGCCTCAACAGATGTTTTTATAATCTGCCTCCCTCTTTCTTCGTCTTCCATCAATCCAAAAAAGCTGTCTTCGCCGCCCAGGCTGAAAAATTCCGGCTGTGGGAGAGTGGCATCGGCCACCCCAATCAGAAACGAAGGCCTAACATTGAAAATCCCTGATGAGAAATTAGCCCTGGCATGAAAATAAGCTTTTGAATAACCAACAAACTGCTGGCCTTTGGAGAGGTTTGTTTCAAGGAACATATCAAAAAACTGGCCCTTTGTTGGGAAATAAGCAATATCCTCAGAGTCGAACAGCATCTTAATGAGCAACGATGAAAGAGTATAATAATCAGGCTTTTCGGTTGCCTCCGAATCAAAATACCTTTGGCTTTCCAGCCTGTACATAGCTGTAAAGGAACCGTTCCTTCCAATTTGCGAGCCAACAGAGCCGTTGAAACCGTACCTTTCTTCGACATTCCTTCCGCTGCGCTTCCTCTGGTATTCACCTCTTGGCAATCCGTCGATACTCTTGTAAGTAAAAACAGATTTTTCATCGAAATAGGTTTTGAGAGAAATGCCAAAAAGGGTATTTCTAATCCTTGGATTTTCGAGCGATAACTGGTAAAACTGATTGAAAGCGCCGCCGGCTATCCTGAAAGCTATATTTGAGCCAAGATTGAAAAGGTTTATCTGCATCAGGTCGATACCGAACTGTGCATTCCGCTCATTGTCAACACGCAGCCCAATACTAATTTTTTGGTTCCCCTTGCTATCGACTTTAACTTTAACTGTTACACCGCTGTCGGGAGCAGAACCGGCCACAACAATTTCTGCATCCGAGAAGTAATCGGTATTAATAAGGTTTTCCCAGCCGGTAATAAGTTCGTTTGTACTAACAGGCTCTGCTTCCCCAAAGCCAAGCTCACGGCTTACGAGAAACTTGCCCTGGGGCGATATCCCGCTAATTTCAATATTTGTAATCAAACCCGCATCGATTTCAACTGTCAGCAAAGATTTCACTTCATCGAACCTAATCTTAGCAACAGCCCCGTAGGAGAATCCCCTTGGCCTCATAAAAGCGGCAGTTGCTTCAATAATCATCCTGATAACGTTAGGATTCAGGTACTTGCCGCTTACAGCTTTGTTGATATTCAGAACAAATTCATCGAATCCTTCAATGTCGATACTCTTGATAAACTGAACATGGTTTGGGATAAAATATTTGGTTGCTGAGATTCTGATAATAGTATCGTTATGCAACTCTGCAATATAATCTGAATAGCCCTTCAATTCGGAAAGAATAGATACAAGCCCGGCCACCGAATTGGAATTGCATACAATTATAGAATCAAAAGGCTCAAAATTAACGGCTTGCAGCTTGTAGAATTTAATATTGCTGCCTAACAGGATTGCCAAAGAATCATTAATCAGTGCCTGCTTGAGCCTCACACTGTTCTTTATGCCCGGGATAACCTCCATAGCAGCGGAATAGCCCTTGTCAATAAGTTCGGCTGTTTTGCTGAAATCGGTAAATTTATGCGAGCCAATTCCGGGAGTTATTACAAAGCCTGCATTGGAAAGCGATTTATCGCTAAACTTTTTCATCATAACAGACACTACCTGGTCTGCAAGGTTCAACGGATTGTCGAGTTCCTTGCTTTCGAGCAGTGGAGATGTTGAATTAACGGTAACAGTTATATCGGGATTGAAATCTTTAACGGCATCGATTGGTATATTTGCCATCAAGCCGCCGTCCATCAGCACCATAGAATCAATTCTAACAGGTGTGTACCTTATCGGGACTGCCGAACTGGCACGAATTGCATCCACAAAATTCCCGGATTTCAAGGCGACTGTCCTTCCGGAAACGATATCTGTCGCTACTGCGCGAAATTTATACTTTAAGCGGTCGAAATCAACAGTCGAATTATATATTGAATTCCAGTATAATTCCTTGATATACCTGTTGAACTTCGTTCCGAATGATATTGCCTGAGGTATTACAAATTCGAAATTATCGAACCGAAGTGTAACAAGGCTCCTATCGCTTACTTTCTTTTGGTCGAGAAATTCGTTTTGCCTGTCGTGTTCGGAATATTCAAGCATCATGATCTCCCAGTCCGTATTCCTGGCAATCGAATCGAGGCTTGCAGCGGAATAACCTACAGAGTAAAGCCCGCCGACAAGAGAACCGATACTTGTTCCTGCAATAAAATTAATTTTGATATCTTCATCTTCAAATGCTTTTAGTACTCCAATCTGTGAAATCCCCCTGGCGCCGCCGCCGCTTAAAACAAGTGCAATCCTTGGGCTTATCAAAGAAACATCGGGTATCCTGATTATCATTCTATCAGAGGCACTGTCTGCTTCCGAAACAAAAATACCTTGTGTGCCGGCAAACGTTTGCGGGTATAATATATGATCCCTGCTTGCAGCAAATAAGCTGCACAAAAAGAAACAAGCAAATATGGCCGGCAGAGATTTGTTCATTGGATTTCAAACGATGTAAACTCGCCCGTAAAGTCGCGATATTCAACATCCACTTTTGTCACACGTGCCATAGAAGGGCCTTTTTCGAGGCTTCCTTTCAACAACTCAAGGGAAAGTTTATCACCTTCGGCAACCACAAGGACAGAGCCGTCCCATTGATTTCGAGCAAATCCCTTCAGGCTACATTCAAGTGCACGGCTGTAAACAAAATACCTGTATCCCACGCCCTGCACTCTCCCGTGCACAATATACTCTGCCTGTTTCAGTCCCATTTTTTTTCCGGTTTCTTAATCATTGAAATTCAATACAATAATCAGCATATCAAAATTATTGAAAATAAATGATTTGGCAAATTATAAAAATTCAGCCTTTGTGACTGAAAAAATTTTTGTTAAAAAAATGATGGAGTATGCCATTCAATAATAAAAATAATGACCGATTAATTACAATATATTTTATGTAATATTTGTTGGATTTATAATACGAAGAGTTGAACAGGGCAACAGGCTTAATATTAACACTCATGCAGTTGGCTAAAACACATTTAGCCCTTCTTCTGTTCACTATTAGATATGGAACTTAATTCTTGATTTTGGCAGGTTATTATGATTAGTATTTATAATTCCCTAATTGGATATCTGGGCAACCCACCTGCCGATACAGGCAAGCAAAGCTTAATAAATAAATATATCGAATTATTGAACGATAATTCTGGTAATTATAAGGCTTATTTTACCCCTGAGTATTTGGCAGGCAGCTTTCAGAATATTGAAATAAAAACAGTAGGATGTTCTTTCGGATTTATTAATTTTGATGTCTATAATACAAAAGCTTTTGATGAAGTATATGCATTTCTTTCTGATACAGCATCAATTCTTGCCGGTATTATTGAATTATCAGAATTGAAGCTGATTGGCAGAAAACATGAATCTACAGAAACACTTTCGGCGCCTCCGGCAAAATACATTAGCGAAGATAAAAACTTTAGGATACTCGCCGAAAAAATCAGGGATGTCGTTTGGATACTCGATCCGGCCACATTAAAATTTAAATATGTCAGCCCTTCAGTATTTGAAATGAGGGGTTACACACCCGAAGAAGTAATGGCCCAGCCTCTCGATGCGGCATTGCCACGGGAGGGTGCCGAAGATGTAATAAAACTGATAAAAGCCAGGTTTGAAGATGCAAAATCGGGTAAAATCAGAGAAGATGCGTCGTTTAAAAACGAGATTGTCCAACCGTGCAAAGACGGTTCTTTTGTTCTTACAGAAATATCGAGTAATTATATCGTAAACGAAAAAACCGGGGATATCGAAATCCTCGGAGTAACCCGCGATGTAACCGAAAAGAAAATGACAGAGCGTGCATTAAAGGAAACCGAAAGGACGTTTTTTACATTAACCGAGAATATACCCGGCTTTGTTTACCGCTGCATGAACGACGCTGATTGGTCAATGGATTATGTCAGCTCGGGTTTTGTAAATGTATCGGGATATGAACCAAAAGAGATTTACAGAAACGGCCAAAAATCGTACAATGATATAATATTAGAGCCGGACAGGCTTTATGTGTGGGAAGCAATACAGGAGAAACTTGCGGATAGAAAGCACTTTGAGTTGGAATACAGAATTGTCACAAAAAACAATACAGTAAAATGGGTGTGTGAACGCGGAAGGGGGATTTACAACGATGAAACAGACGAGTTGATGTTTCTCGAGGGATATATCGAAGATATTACAAGCAAGAAATTGGCCGATGATGAAAGAGTACTGAATGAGCACAGGATTGAAACACTTCTCAAATTGTCGCAAATGACTGATTTGCCCGAGAACACAATAACAGATTTCGCATTAGAGTCTGCCGTCAGCATAACAAAAAGCAAAATTGGTTACCTTGCTTTTCTAAACGAAGATGAATCAGTACTGATTATGTATTCCTGGTCGAAGCATGCAATGGCAGAGTGTGCAATAATCGACAAACCAATTGTATATCCCTTAGAAAGTACGGGTTTGTGGGGCGAGGCTATAAGGCAGCGCAAACCAATAATTACAAATGATTACCATGCACAAAACATTTATAAAAAAGGATTCCCCGAAGGCCATGTCGATTTGATCAGGCACATGAATGTTCCTTTATTTGACGGTAAAAAAATTGTATTACTGGCTGGAGTTGGCAATAAAACTGACTCATACGGGCAAAATGACATACAACAGATCACACTTCTTATGGACGGCCTGTGGAAGACGATAAAAACAAAGCGGTCGATAGAGGCTCTTAAACAAAGCGAAGAACTGCACAGGAAGCTGCTGATGACAGTTCCCGACCTTATAATAAGGACAAATACAGACGGAAAAATTATATATATAAACGACTCTGTCCTACCCTCTTTAGGAATTATTCCAAAAGAAGAGATTCTTGGCAAGAATATGCTATCGTTTATTGCCCCCCAAGATATTGAGAAAGCAGTCGAAAACACTAAAATGATGTTTAAATCGAGGCTGGGCCCAAAAGAATACCAACTTGTTTTTAATGAATCGCTTAAAGTCGATTCCGAAATTCATGGCGACGTAGTTCTGGATTCCAACACCAATCCCATTGGAATGGTTTACGCTATCAGGGATATTACACAGCGAAAAAAAGCAGAAAAAGAATTGATTGCCGCCAAAGAAAAGGCCGAAGAAAGTGATAAACTTAAAAGCTCTTTCTTGCAGAATATGTCGCACGAAATCAGAACTCCGCTCAACGGTATTGTTGGTTTTTCGTCACTGCTGAAAGACAACAAAGAACTAACCGATACCGAAAAAGATGAATATATTGGCATAATAATTAACTCATCGGAAAGGTTGCTGGGCATTGTAAACGATGTGCTTGAAATTTCAAGAATAGACAGCAATTCCAATAAATTAATCATGAGTGATATAAGCCTTAGCGAAATGTTCAGCTATTTTAAAAACATATTCAAAGCCAAGGCAGAATCAAAAGGATTGCAATATAAGGCAGTTATGGAGCAGGGCCTTGAAGATACGATAATTACAAGCGACAAAGACAAATTATACCAGATTATCACAAATCTGCTAGCAAATGCCGTAAAGTTTACAAATACCGGAATGATTGAATTGAATGCCCAACAGCATGGTAACGACATTTTGATTATCGTCAGGGATACAGGCATAGGCATCGGCAGGCTATATATTGAAAAAATTTTCGACAGGTTCTGGCAATTCGAAGCATTCTCCGGTGAAAATTTCGGCGGCACGGGGCTGGGACTATCTATTTCCAAAGGGCTTGCCGAGCTTCTGAATCTGGAAATAACGGTCGAATCTGAACTAAATAAGGGATCTGATTTCTCTGTTGCCTTGCCGGGAAGTATTATCAGGAATAACTTTTACACATCCATGGAAAACAGCGCCATGAACCATAAAGATGATAGAATTTTCGATGATTTAGTTGTACTCATAGCCGAAGATGACCAAACAAATTACCTTTACCTTGAAACAATCCTTTCGAAAGAAAATATAAAGGTTGATTGGGCAAGGAATGGTGCCGAAGCAATTGAAAAATCATTCAATAACAGATATGATTTATTATTAATGGATATAAAGATGCCTTTTATTAATGGGTACGAGGCTGCAGGAAAAATTAAATCAAGATACCCAAACTTACCCATAATTGCCCAAACTGCATATTCTCAATCCGAAGATATCGAAAAAGCAAGATCGGCAGGATTCGACAGTTTTATTTCGAAACCGATAAATGGGCCTGAATTATTATCAATAATTTATAAATACTATCCCAATTCACTTAGTAAAGTTGGCGGGGCCTAAAAAATACAAATTTGGATAATCATATGACTTTATTAACATATCTGGAATTTTTCAGGATTACATTCGAAAACAATGAAGTAATTGCAATTATTATTGATGCTTCGAACAAAAGCATTGTTGAATATAATAAAAAGGCTGGTATTTTCTTTGGATATACAGATTTTGAATTTAAGAATTTAAAATTGACTGATATCATCGCTTTATCGGAAGAAGAACTATCTGCAAATATAAATCAGCCTTTGGCCTGTGATGGTAATCTCATCGAATTTAAGTATAGGAAGAAAGACGGCTCACTGGCTAATGTAATTTCGAGCGTCAAAAAGTTAAATCTTGACGGAAAAGACTATTTGCTGTATTTAATACAGGATAATCCGAATAGAAGTGAAGACGAAAATAAGCTTGCCGAAGAGAAGGAATGGTTCGAGACAATTTTCGATGTTGCAAATACCGGGATAATAATAATTGAGCTCGATTCATTTAGAATCGTTGGCCTGAACCGTACTGCCCAAACACTCATCGGGGCTTCTGACAAAGAAGTTATCGGGAAAGTATGCTACGAAACAATTTGCACCCGGGCAGATAAACCATGTACTGTATCAGAAGGGTATTTTGAATTAAGGAACGAAGAGAAAATTCTAAAAACAATTGATAACAAGACTATACCTGTTTTAAAATCGGTAAAAGAAAAGAAAATAGGCAATAAAACTTATATAGTGGAAAGCTTTGTTGATTTGAGCCAACTAAAAAAGGCTCAGGCTGATTTGAGAGAAAGCGAAGAAAAATGGAAATTTGCCGTTGAAAGCTCCGGCGATGGTATCTGGGATTGGGATTTGGTGAGCAACGATGTGTACTTTTCTACTTTATGGAAATCTATGTTGGGATACAATGACGACGAGATAAGAAATGAAATATCTGAATGGGAAAGGCTTGTTCATCCCGATGACTTAGAAAAAACATATATTGACATCAACAATCATATCGAAGGGCGGACTTCTTATTTTACAAACGAGCACAGGCTTCGGTGCAAAAATGGAAGCTACAAGTGGATTTGGGATAGAGGGAAAATTATTGAAACGACAGAAGACGGTAAGCCAAAAAGAATGATCGGCACTCATAGGGATATAAACGAAATCAAGGTTGCAGAAGCTTTGCTTAAAGAAAAAACCGAAGAACTTGAAAGCTATTTTAGTAACGGCCTCGATATGCTCGGCATTGCAGACCGAAAGGGCTATTTGTACAAGCTAAACCCGGAATGGGAAAATGTACTTGGTTATAATATCAGCGAAATAGCAGGACTCCAATACCTCGAACTTGTTCACCCGGATGATATGCAATCGACTAAAAGAGAACTAAAGAATTTGATTTCGGGCAAAGACGTGCTTAATTTTGTGAACAGGTACCGCAAAGCAGATGGCACTTATAGCTGGATTGAATGGCGTTCGAGGGTGATAGGCGAGAAAGTATATATTTCGGCCAGGGATGTATCGAAAAGAATCATTGCAGAGAGAGAAACAGAAGAACTGCTATTCCAGATAGGATTGCAAAAAGATCTAATCGAAGAAGCCCTTTTCGAAAAAAACATCCTTATTGACAGCCTTGAAAATACAAAGGCAGAGCTTGAGAATACAATAAAAGAGAAAGATAAGTTCTTTTCAATTCTGGCACACGATTTAAAATCACCCTTCTCCGGCTTTTTAGGTTTAATTAAACTCCTTGCCGAGGATATCTATGATTTTACAATGAGGGATA
>DAINRZ010000132.1:0-8529 GCA_036741575.1 Kapaibacterium sp. (SeqCode) | reverse complement strand
GGGCCTTCACCACCTTATCCTGTTCGATCCACTCCAGGAAGCTCTGCAGCAGGTTGCCCATATCGATATTCGAGAAGGACTCGAATATCTTTTCCTTCAGCTTGAGCACCCCTGTATTGTCGTCCACATAATATTTAACGATTTCGTTCTCGAATTCCAGATGACGCACAGTTTTCATATTTCATCCCATCTTACATTTAGCAATTACTAAATATAATCAAAAAGTACAAAATCCGGCAATACTTCTTTCATTATTTTATTCCCAATTTAGTTTTTATCATCAAAAATAAAAACTTCTTCGATAGCGGCCCCAAAAACCCTGGCTATATCCCACGCCAGCTTTAGCGAAGGATTGTACTTGCCTTTTTCCAGGAATACAATCGTTTCTCGGCGCACTCCCACCCTGCCTGCCAGGTCGTCCTGTGTCAGGTTCATTTTTGCCCTCAGTTCCTTAATTCTGTTATTCATGCCTCAGGCCTGTCATGTAAATAATACCCCAGCTGATTACCAGTATCAGTCCCATGCCGATAATGCCTATGCCGAATAGCTCCTCGGTTTCCACCCAGCCTTTATCGCTGATGTACATAATACCCAGCCAGAGGTATATGGATATGAAATAGGAAATGGATGAAGCTTTTTGCATCATCTTTTTTGTCAATTCATCTTCGGCAGGCTGTCCGCGCCGCTCGCTGCCCAACCTGCGTAAGCCGACGAATACGCCCAATCCTATCAATAACACAATTACCCCAAGCTGCACAAACTCGAAAGATTCTGTTATTGCCGGGCTGTTCGAAAGCCAGAATACTATTGATATAACAACCAGTGCAACAACACCAAATACCAGATATGAACTTTTCATTTTTTTCTCCGAATGTTAAAAATATCTAACACAAAGTTAGAAATATATAACATACTTTGCAAATATTTTTTAATTAATTAAATATATTTTCATTTTGTATTAAAATTTTCTTAAATTAATATAAATTAATGATAATCTTGTGAGTACTCTATTTGAGGAGAATTGCCATGAAGAAACTATTTACAATATTTACCACAATGTTGCTATTTACTGCGTTTTCTGTTGGCCTGCTCTCACAGGAGCTGAAAGTGGAGAGAACAGTTTTAAGGAATTTTCCTGAAGTAATGATTAAGTTCTATGCCATAGGAGCAGGAAGCGACACTCTGAAAGCAGCCGATTTCTCGGGTACGGATATCTGGGTGACGGAAAACGGTAAAGATAAGTTCGGTACAGTAGAATGCCCCGGCGAACAAAACAAATTCTCTTTAATTATTGTTTGCGATATTTCAGGCTCTATGAATGACAAGCCTCCTGGCGGCATAAGCAAAATAGATGTGGCAAAACTATTCATTGGGGATTTTATTAAAAATCTCCCGGCAGGGAGGTTCGAATGTGCCATACTGGCATACCACCGGGATGTTTACACAATATCAGGATTCACCGATAACAAGGCTGAACTGTATAAATCTTTAAAGAGCGACTCACTAAATCCATTTGCATCGGGCAGCGATTTAAATTCAGCATTGCTGTGGGATATAGCTTTCCCTGCCCGTGAAGGTGCCCTTCTTTTAGCCCGTAAAGCTAAATACAAGCCTTATATACTTATGATTAGCGACGGGGGCCATAATTCAAACATGAGGCCTGTTATCATGGTAGATGAAATGAAAAAGTATATTGCTGAGACTAACTCTGAACTTAGCTTGCTTACATTTACTCCTCCAGAAAATTTACCCCCTTCTGATACTATTGCCTTCAAATTAATATTTAAGAAAATCTATTGGAATATAACCAAATCTAGTGAGAGTGGTGCCATTATCCTTGAGATATTGGATAGTGTATATTCAACTGCTGCTTTTTCTCCATGTGTTTTCACTTTCGAAACGGAATGCTCCGGAGGCGGGAATATTACTTTCAACATAGACAACAGCAAAATCATAGCTTCGGAGAATTTAAAATACACCATTCCCGAAAGCGAAAAGAATATTTTAAGTTTAAGCAAAAACTATTTAAAACAAATAAATACAGTTAAAAAAACTGAAACAATATTTGTCACCAACAGGAGTTCCAGAATAGCCCAATTCTCTGGGGCGCCCAAATTGACTGACGAAAGTTTCAGGATTATTAACCCCGTCAATTGGCAGGGCCTGGAACTTCAACCAAATAACGTGTTAGGAGTACAGATTGAGTATACCAACCCTGAAGGTGATTCTTCCTGCCATCAAACCGACATTATACTTGAAAGTAATTCATGTAAAACCGATACTATTCATTTTTCGGCTGGTTGGATATTCGGCAGGCAGGCCGACTTGGGGCAGGCGAAAGTAAACGAAGGAAAAACAGTCGAATACAAATCCTTATTCTGTAATAATAGTTGCGAACCGCTGGTATTAAATGCTATTATGCTACAAGGTAACGATAAATCATTCTTTGATATTAGCCAAATAAGCTTGCCAACCACGATTGAATCTGGCGAATGCCTGGATTTATCGTTTGAATTCAAACCGATTGAAGAACGTGAGTATTCAGCTAATATTAGCTATCAGACAAACAATGGAGTATTCCAATCAAAAGCAACAGGTAAAGGAGTTGGAGCGCTCGATGCAGTCGAGCCCGCCATTGACGGCAACGAACCCTTAATCATGATTCACCCTAACCCGGCAACTATCAACCTGATGGTCAATATAGCTTTCAAAAAAGAAACGGATTTACAGCTAGTTATTCTCGGAATGGACGGTCGGATGTTCTTCAGGGACTTTACCGGCAAGGCATTGCAATACAACAGGCTGCATAATATATCATTCCTGCCCGCAGGAGCATATATTTTGCAAGTTATAACTGAAAGCGGATCATACGAGAGGGTTTTTATCAAAAATTAGCCCTGAGGGGAATTCATACTCATTACAACTTTATTATTAAGAATAATTTTAATAATTTGCATAGTCAGATTATTAACAATGAATTATTGTTAATAATTAATTTTTATTTGTATTCGGAAAGAGTAGTATGATTAAATATAATGGAATTATTATGAGAAAACCTTTACTTCTGATTTGTATTTTTCTTTTTTCTGCAATAGGGGCACTTACGCAAACCCAAAGCCAGAGAGTCTTCCTGCTCGATTTTGCCAGGGATAAACAGGCTGTTTGGCAAGCAAAACGGGCGGAAGCAGAAAGAATAGCTATCGAGAAAGGCTTTCCCGTAATAGTTACCTTTAGTGACAGCGCCTTTGCAGAATTGCAGGAAATCCGCAACGGTATGCCTTTGTATTATATTACCAGCAATACCAATGCCGCCGCAACGGTATCTACCGATAAAGTATGGCCCGGCGGCAGCACCGGCTACAACCTCACAGGCAGCGGTGTAACAATCGGCGAATGGGACGGCGGCAGAGTTCGCCTTTCGCATCAGGAATTCTCGGGCAGGGCTTCGCAAATAGACGGAGCAGCTACCAACCACTTCCATGCCACTCATGTTGCCGGTACAATAATGGCTGCAGGTGTATCTGCTAACGCTAAAGGCATGTCCTACCAGGCATCGCTCAGGGCTTTCGACTGGAACAGCGATGTCAGCGAGATGACTACCGAAGCGGCAGGCGGCCTGAAAGCATCCAATCATTCATACGGCTACCTGACCGGCTGGCGAAGTAATTATTTCGGTGACGGTCTATGGGCCTGGTTCGGAGATGTATCAATCAGTACGACAGAGGATTCAAGATTTGGTTATTATGACGTAACAGCACAGGATTGGGACAACTTAGCATACAATGCCCCTAATTACTTAATATGTAAAGCCGCAGGCAACGACAGGGGCGAAGGTCCGTCGGGCGCCGTCAACAGTTGGTATTGGGACGGATCCAGTTGGGTAACAGCCGTCGTCACGCGCGATAAAGACGGAGGTGCAACCGGCTATGATTGCATCGAGGGATCCGGAAACTCGAAGAACGTTCTGACAGTCGGCGCTGTGAATGATATTGCCGCCGGATATTCGCAGCCATCGGATGTAGTAATGTCTTCGTTCAGCGGATGGGGACCCTGCGACGACGGCAGGATTAAGCCAGATATTTCAGCAAATGGGATACTTTTATATTCTGCCCTTGAAACATCAGATAATGCTTACGGTTCGATGAGCGGAACATCGATGGCCACTCCAAGCGTGACCGGATCGCTCGGCCTTTTGATGCACCACCTTGCATTAAATTGCGGAGGCGGCACAAGGACCGCTGCCACATGGAAAGGGCTCATAATTCATACTGCCGACGAAGCAGGCGCAAACGACGGCCCTGATTATATCTTCGGCTGGGGCCTGATGAATACAAAAAATGCTGCCCAACTTATGTCGCAAAACGCGGTGCATGCAAATCCTTTCGAGATTCAGGAATTAGTACTTGACAACGGCGAGACGGAAGATATAAAAGTCTATTCAGACGGTTTATCGCCAGTTAGGGCTACCATCTGCTGGACTGATAAATCCGGGACGCCGGTTACACCGGCCCTGGACCCACCGGACAGAATGCTTGTAAACGACCTGGACTTGCGAATAATAAAAGGCGGCACAACATACTACCCATGGACACTCGATAAAAGCAATCCCGGTAACGCAGCCCGCAACGACCAGGACAACAATGTTGATAACGTCGAGCAAGTATATATTGCATCAGTTACTGAAGGCGAATTAACTATCAGGATTACACACAAAGGTACTTTGAGCAGCCCGTCCAATCAGAATTTCTCACTATTTCTATCTGGTGTAACACAATTGCTGCCTCCCACTCTGTCATCGCCATCGAACAACAATATAGGCTCTGCTGTCGATCCCACTTTGCAATGGCAATCGGTTTCGAGGGCTACATCTTATAGGGTACAGTACTCTTCCGACGTTAATTTCGGGACTTACCAGGAATATACTTCTGCCACGACATCACGTTCCATAACGGGATTATCTAATAATACAAAATATTACTGGCGTGTCAGGGCTGAAAATTCTTCTACTACCGGCCCCTGGTCTGCAAAATGGAATTTCACTACAGTGCTGGCAACCACGTTGCTTTCCAGCCCTGCAAACGGCGCATTTTCAGTGCCCGTATCCGGTACGGTATCATGGGGCAGCGTGACCGGAGCCGAAAGTTACGACCTTCAGATTGCTACCGACGCGGGATTTACTTCATTGGTAGTTAACCAAACAGGTTTGTCAGGTACTACATACGATTATTCTGGATTAACGAACAATCAGCTGTATTACTGGCAGGTTAGGGCAAAGAATACAGCCGGCAATTCAGGTTCGTGGTCAACTGCCCGGACATTTACCACCAACCTTGCAACGCCTAACCTTAATTCCCCTTCGAACGGATCTTATAATTTCGACCTGTCCGGCAGCGTATCGTGGAATTCAGTAACCGGAGCTACGCTTTATGACCTTCAGGTTGCAACTGATGCCGGATTCACCAATATTGTCAACAGCCAGTCAAACCTTAACCTGACTACGGCAGCGCTCAGCGGATTGAGCAATAATACCCTTTATTACTGGCGTATTATGGCAAAGAACGGTTCGGGCAATACAAGCCTATGGCCATCGGCCCGCACATTTACAACAAAATTGGCAACGCCGGTTCTGTCATCGCCGGCAAACAATGTCCTTTCAATCCCGCTCAGCGGCAGCGTAAGCTGGGGTGGTGTAGCAGGGGCAAACACCTACAATGTACAAATTGCCACAGATGCCGGCTTCACTAATATTATAGCTTCACAAACAGGGTTGGCAGCAACTTCGTTCGGTTATTCAGGATTATCCTATAATACTCAATACTATTGGAGGGTAAGCGCACATAATGCTTCCGGCAATTCGAGCAACATTTCTTCTGCATTATCTTTTACTACGAAACTGCCTGCACCGGTATTGACTAATCCTGCAGATAATGCCAAGGCTCAGCCTTTATCGATTACTCTGAATTGGAATCCGGTGACAGGCGCAGACAGTTATAACGCACAACTGTCAGCAAATTCCGATATGAGTTCCCCCCTGCTAAACAGTACCGGGCTGGCTGTTACAACGACCAATTATAGCCCGTTACTAAACAATACTGTATATTATTGGCGTGTCCAGGCGGCAAATGCAGCAGGAAACACAAGCGACTGGACAGCTAATTACCAGTTTAAAACAAAACTTGACGCTCCGGCGTTAACCGCACCTGCCGACAATGCCAAAGCTGTTCCTGTTAACGGTAACCTGATATGGGGCAGCGTAACCGGAGCCTCTACTTATTCAATCGATATTGCAACAGATGCGGCATTCAGCAATATTGTAACGAGCAAATCAGGAATAGCCCTCACGAATGCATCATACCAGGATCTTGAATATAATACAAAGTATTATTGGCGAGTAAGCGCATCCAATATCGACGGGCAGGGCGACTGGTCGGCAGCCTGGAGCTTCACTACGGTCCTTGCGGCTCCTGTTCTTTCATCTCCGGCAGACGGTGACGATGCCCAGTCTGTAACCGGCACTCTTGCATGGCAGCAGGTTACCGGCGCAGCAGATTATGACCTTCAAATTTCAGAAAGTTCCGATTTTAACACTACAGAGGTTAACGAAACGGCTATCAGCCAGTTGACTTATAATTTTTCAGGGCTTGACTTCAATAAAACATATTATTGGAGGGTAAGGGCCTCGAATAGCGACGGCAAAAGCGCCTGGGCTGATGCTTGGTCGTTTACAACGAGAATGGACGCTCCCACACTCGTTGCGCCTGCCGATAACAGCAAAGCCATAAAAGCGCCCGTTCAGTTTGAATGGACTGCCGTCGCAGGAGCTGAATTCTATGACCTGCAGATATCGAGGATGCAAGATTTCAGTGTGATATTTAATAGTACAACTAACATTTCCGAAACATCGACAACGCTGAATAACCTGAATCTAAGCCCATATACTGTTTATTACTGGCGTGTCAGGGCAGGAACCTCTGGCGGCAACGGGAAATGGTCGTCCGAATGGAAGTTTACATCTTATCTGGGAGCCCCAGCGCTTGCCAGCCCCGCAAACGATGCCGCCGACGTACCGGTGACAACCAAATGTGTATGGGAACAAGCTCCCGGAGCAGACAGTTACGACTTCCAGCTTTCGGATAATCCTGCTTTTACAAACCTTATTCTCGACAAAACAGGAATTGCAGATCTGTACTACGATGTATATAACCTTGAGTTTTATAAAAATTATTACTGGAGGGCCAGGGCTAAGAACACCCTGGAAACCTCCGACTGGTCGGGAACATGGAATTTCAGGACATTGCTGCCAAAACCTATTCTGGCAACACCACCGAATAATTCGTCAGGGATGGAACTTTCCGGAAAGCTAACCTGGCTGGACCTTGGACTCGGAGTAAAGTATAATGTGCAACTATCCGAAACTCAGAATTTCACCACTCTCCTGAAAGATGAAACAGTAAACACAGCTTTCTTCGATTATAGCGGCCTGGAACAGGATAAAGACTATTACTGGAGGATACAGGCAATATTCCCCGGCGATGTAAAAACAGTTTGGTCGGATACCTGGAAATTCAGGACAAAGTTAGGGATTGCCAGGCCGGTATTGGCAGAGCCGGCAAATAACACCTACGGCGTTTCACCCAATGGTATCGTCAGGTGGCTGCCCGTTATCGATGCAGAGAAATATCACCTGCAAATATCGACTACATCCGATTTTTCAACTACTATTGCCGACATAAACGATTTGACAGTAACTCAGCAAAATTATAACAGTTACAGTAACGGAACCTTCTATTACTGGCGAGTTAAAGCTTCCAACAAAGACTTTACAAGCGATTGGTCCGATACCTGGAAATTCAGGATTGTCCATAATGCTCCTATTGCAATTACTGAAACGAATCCCGGAACTGACAGCTCATCCGTTAAAGCTGCGGCCACCAGCGGAAGAATTACCTGGTACAAGAAAACAGGTGCTTCTTCTTACAACCTGCAAATTTCAGAATCCGATGATTTTTCAACGACAATAATCAGCGAATCGGCAATTAAAGATACTTTCTATCTTTACTCGGGATTAACTAACAATAAGCAGTTCTACTGGAGGCTTCAGGCAGTAATAACCGAAGAAACGGGAATATTCAGCAACAGCCTGTGGACTGCAGGATTGTCTTTTAAAACAAAACTTGCAGCCCCGGCGAATTTTATATCGCCGGTTCATAATGCTTCCGATGTAAATCCCTGGACTGGCATGATAGCCTGGGAGGCAGTCGATGGTGCGGAATTCTATATGCTTCAGGTTGCAAAAGACGATAAATTTACCGACATGGCAATTAATGAAACTGCGCTTATTCAGAACCAGTACACATTCAATAATTTAGAGGACCTGACCGATTACTGGTGGCATGCAGCAGCAGGCAATGCCGACGGCAAGGGTAACTGGTCGCCTGTATGGAAGTTCAGGACTAAGATATTTACTTCTGTTTACGAAACAGGGCTTGCGTCCAATTCGTTTGCCATAATGCCCAATCCTGCGATGAC
>DAINRZ010000131.1:0-8555 GCA_036741575.1 Kapaibacterium sp. (SeqCode) | reverse complement strand
TAATCTCTAATTTATAATTATTTCAAAACTTACTTTTTCACGGTCAACTAATTATTTTTATCGGCTTTCAATTTAATATTTTTAGTCTATTTTCTTATGAATCAAATGAAAGGATAACTATAGACAGAGTTATCTATAATGATGCACTAACGAGTTTGTTTTGTAATAACAAGTTTGTTTATATCAATGATATTAGTTTCGAAGATTTGTTGAAAAATGATAGTGATATTAAAATTAATGATGTAAGTAAATTATCAATTCAGTATTGTAATTCTAAAAATGTTTTAAATATCATTTCATGTTTTAAAAATCTTGAAATCCTTCATATAAAAAATACTTATATAGATTCTTTATATAGGCTTAAAGATTTAACAAACTTAAAGGAATTGGTGATATCAAATTCTATATTGGATGATATCAAATTTCCTGAACTAAAAAACTTGACATGTCTTGAAATCCTTAATACTGATATATTTTTTTTAAATTTAAATGAGATAAGCTCTTCCAGTAATTTGAAATACATTGGGCTGGATGGTGTACAATTTGAAGATAGTCTAATAAATTCAATAAAGAGACTTAAAAATCTGAAATCACTTCTGCTTAGGAATTGTGAGTTCAGTTCAACCCCTTTCTTAAGCGAGTTAGACTCTCTTGAGTATTTGTTGCTAGATAATATTCAAGGTATAAATTTCGATTCTTTACTTAAAAGTGTTCAAAGAAAATTGAAAGTAATCTCTATTACTAATTGCCATTTAAGAACTTTACCAAATAGTATTTTTGAACAAAAAAAATTAGAAGAATTAATTCTTAATGGAAATCACATTAGCCAACTTCCTGAAAGTATTTGTAATTTAGAAAATTTATTACAACTTAGCATTGACAATAATGATTTAAAGCAGTTACCTAATAGTATTTGTAAACTCAAAAAATTAAAGTTTCTTTCTATTAGGTATAATGAAATTGAAGACCTCGAAATGTTTAGGGAAAATACTATTATTGGATTAACAATTCAGGCTAAAGGTAAATTACTCAATAAGTCCAAAATTAAAATGAAAGAGAATATGTACCCATTTATAACAATTATCTATTAATAAAATTAATATAAAATATTATCCCTTTGTAAAGAAACACTATGAAAAAACCATTGTTATTATTAGCTTTTTTAGCCCTTACAATAACCGCCGGGGCTGAGACGCCTTATGAGGTATTCGGCCACAAGGGAAAAACGCTTTAAACAAAACTTGAGAAGGGAGGCGGCATTAAGAGTATTAGTAATTTTCAGATTTTCTCTCAAATATCTTTCTGATTTTGAAAAGTCTATTATTATTTATAAATTATACTATCAATAATAGTCTATTACTAACAAAGTAAATCAGTTGATTTCATGAAAAAGCAATCAAAATTGGTGGTTAAAGGTGTTGAGATAAACATTATTAAATCCGGCAATGAAGATTTTATATCATTGACAGATATGCTCAAAGCAAAAGATGGTGATTTCTTCATATCCGATTGGCTGCGTAATAGGAATACTGTTGAATTTCTTGGTATTTGGGAGAGTATTTACAACCCGGAGTTTAATTATGGCGAATTCGCCGCAATTAAAAGCTTGGCAGGTCTAAACAGTTTTAAAATCAGCACAAAAGAATGGGTGGACAGAACAAATGCTGTTGGGTTGAAAGCAACCGCCGGCAGGTACGGAGGTACCTATGCCCATAAGGATATTGCGTTCGAATTTGGGATGTGGATAAATGCTGAATTTAAAATCTACTTAATTAGAGAGTTCCAGAGACTTAAGGATGAAGAAAATTCAAGGTTGAATCTCGAATGGAATCTTACACGGACATTGTCAAAGGTAAACTACCACATACACACCGATGCTATAAAACATGCTTTAATTCCCCCAGATATTTCAAAATCAAAGGAAAGCTTTGTTTATGCAAGCGAAGCAGATTTGTTAAATCTGGCTCTTTTTGGAATGACAGCTAAATCCTGGAGAGATGACAATCCCGAAAAGCCTGGAAATATAAGGGATTATTCCTCAATCGAGCAGCTAATTGTGCTGACCAACCTCGAAAGCCTCAATTCGATATTAATAAAGAAAGGCACTCCTTTCGAAGAACGTTTGCAACTGCTCAATAAAACTGCCATAGAGCAAATTACTGTTTTGATAAATAATAAGGCCGGAATTAAATTATTGAAATCATAAAGATTTTGTAAATATCAATTGAGGGATAGATGTATTATTAATAATAGATGAATACAATAACCGCCGGGGCTGAAACGCCTTATGAAGTATTCGGCCACAAGGGAAAAACATTGGAAACAAAACTTGAGAAGGGAGGCGGCATTATAGAACTGATAAACACCGATACGACAAGCGATGTTGGCAGGCTGTGCCACCCCACCCCCAAAAAAAAGCCCGGCCGAGCGTAGCCGGGCCGGGCTTTAATATTTATCACAAATACTCAGAGGATTAGAAGCGCATGCGCCATTTGCTGATTCTGTAATCGACTATTTTAGAGTCGTCTGTTATCTGGCGGAACCAGTTATAGAATGCCGAATTGCGCGAACCTTCTTTAAGAGTTTTAATCCTGTCTTTAATCCCCTGTTCTATTTGCTTTTTGTCCGAGGGGATATTCCTGCTTTTAACCTGAATAATATAAACGCCTTTGTCGCCTGCAAAAGGCTCGGAAATTTTATTAAGCTGCTCTTTGAAAGCCATAGTGGTAAGGAAATAATCCTGGCCTATGCCCGGAACCGTACCGTTGTCCTTCAGGTCGGCAAAAGTTTTAAACATAGAAGAGTCTATTGCCTTTGCCGATTCGAGAGTAGTATAAGAAGCAATCTTGCCTTTGAAAGTTTTTGCTTCTTGCAGCAATTGTTTTATCTTTTTCTGGTGGCGCACTTTTTCCTTTAAAGTTTCAATCATATCTTCGAACGGTACAGTACCTGCTTTTCTTTCTTCGGTCACCTGAACGACATAATAGAGTTTTTCATCGCCGGACATAGTCAATGTCGGATCGAGCACTTCTCCTTTATCTGATTCGAATGCGAGGGCCGAAATATACATAGAGTTAATTGCAGGCTGGCTTTTTTCAAAGAATGGCGATTCCTGTGGCACCAGGTTTTTCTCGAGGGCAATTTTATTGAAATCTCCACCTTCGTCCACAGCGCGTTTAATCTGCAAACCAATGTTCCTAATCTGTTTGGCCGTTTCGTCCGATACTGTAGGCTGCAATTTGACATAGCTGTATTTGTAAGATTTTTCAGTTTTTTTGCCGTTGACTTTAATAATATGATAACCATATTCTGTTTCGACGGGGCCTACGATTTTACCGCTGTCGTTATTGAAGCATGCATCTTCGAATGGTTTTACCATCTGCCCCCTGCCGAAAGTGCCCAGGTCGCCACCGGATTGGGCAGAGCCGTCTTCGGAGTATTTCATTGCCAGCTCGGCAAAGTTAGCGCCCGGCTTTCTTGCCATAGCCAATATTTTTTTTGTTTCCTTCAGCAGGCTGTCTTTGCTCTTGTCAGGGGCAAATTTCAAAAGGATGTGGCTGGCGCTCACCATCTGGTTGTCGGCGCTGTCTTTAATAGATTCGAGCCTGAGGAAATAATAGCCGTCGGGCAGGGCGATAGGGCCGGCCACGTCGCGGGCTTTCAGGTTTATGAGGTATGGCTCCAGTTTCTTATCCATGTCCTTCGAGCTTGTAAAATCGACGGAGACACCACTTTCGCGGTCGAGAATCTTCGAAAACAGGCTGTCTTTTGCCACTGCATCTGCCACTTCGTTAAGTTCCTTCTGAATGGAATTCATCTTCTTGTTGATTTTCACGGAATCTTCGTGCGAAGCTGCGATAGGCAAGGTTATATACCTGACTTTGCGTGTGGGCTTCTGAATATAATATTTTTTATTTTTATCGTAGTACTCGCGCAATTCCTGGTCCGAAACGTTAACAAGAGTATCAAGTATTTTGTTAGCATCAAAAAAGAACATATCCAATTGAGCGCTGCTATTGTCTGCCAGGTACATCCTTTTTGCGAACAATGGCGAGATAACCGACGAAGCCGAGTTAACGAGAGTCTGGAGCGAAGCTTTCAGCTGCTGGTCGGGCAATTTGCGTTCGTAATCCATAAGATACTTACGTATCAGGTAAATCTGTTCGGCAAATTGCCTGGCTTCTTCGTCGGAATAGTTGGGATTTGCCTGCTTGCGCCTGCCAATTTCTTCGTTCAGGAATCCGTTTGGGTCATCGATAATTCGCTGGCCTAATTTTTGGTATAGCTGAAGGTTGAAACCAGCCGAATCGCTAAAAACACTTTTTGCCACCGGCGAAGGATTCTCGATAAGCTGATCGAGAATTTCGTTTTGAGTAACAGTAATTCCGGCTTTATCGCATTGCTGGGCAACAATAACATTGTTTAGAATCTCGGCCCATATCTGCTGCCTTATAGTTTTTTCATCGATTTCCGAGGGTTCGCGCCCTTGCTGCTCGGCTGATTTTCTTTCATCGCTGATCCTGCTTTCTACTTCATTTTCGAAAATTGCATATACTATATCCTGGTCGTTAATTGTAACGACTGGCTCTGTCCGGGGATCATTCCTTCCCGGGCGGAGAGAATTGTCTCCTATGTCCGACAGCACCATAAATGCCACAAAAATAATTGCAAACAATGCCAAGACGTAAGGCGATGTTTTCCTGATTCTGTCAAGTGTACCCATTTGCTAATAAGCTCCTAATTTATCTTTTAATTTGTTAAATTTTCATAATTCACTTTTACACGAACTACAAATTTATTTACATATCGGGTAAAATCCAATTCATTTATTCACATATTCTTTAAATTCAGCAATTAATCTTATGCAAAGCTAATTCGAGATAAAATATTTTTTTTTATTTTTAGTCATGGCAAAATAAATATTTATATAAAACTCAAAGTAATTATGGAAACTGGGAAATTTAATATAAGAACCATAGATACGGGGCTTTTTGGCCTGGACGGCGGCTCGATGTTTGGTGTGGTACCGCGTACTTTGTGGGCCAAGTCTTATAGCGAGCCTGATACGCAGCATAGGGTTCCTCTTGCCGCAAGGCCGCTGCTCGTAGAGTGGGATAACAAAAAACTACTCATTGATACAGGTAATGGTGATAAATGGGATGAAAAGACGGCTAAGATGTATGGTATCGACGTAAATTCCTCGAATATGGAAAAGGCACTCAGTCAATACGGGATAACACCCGCTGAAATAACAGATGTTATACTCACTCACCTGCATTTCGACCATGCAGGCGGCAGTACAAAAAAAGTAGGCAGCGAACTTATTCCCACATTTCCCAATGCAAAATATTACGTGCAAAAGGATCATTTCGGCTGGGCTGTTAAGCCGACAGAAAAAGACAGGGCTTCGTTCATACCCGAAAATTATACTGCGTTGAAGGAACATGGTGTCCTGGAGTTTACCGAAGGCGATGGCGAATTATTCTCAGGAATTTCCGTTATTCCTGTATTTGGGCATACTATGGCGATGCAGATGGTTAAGATTTCTGATACCGAGGAAACTATACTCTATTGTGCCGACCTGATGCCTACTTCGGCCCATGTGCCCTACCCTTACATTATCGCATTTGATAACTATCCGCTTACGACGCTCGAAGAAAAGAAGAAAATCTTGCCGCAGGCATACGAAGAGCAATGGATAATCGTTTTCGAACACGATGCTTTCAGGCAGGCAGCCAGGCTCATCGAAGCAAAGAAGGGATTTGCTGCCGGGCCGGGGATTGATATTTAGTTTGCTGCCGATAGAATCAAAGAATTCTTTATCGGCTGCACTTGGAGCAAATCAAGAATAATATTCCCCGGTCATTAAATTATTATGAAATTCGTTGATTTTAGCAATAGTTAATATTATTTTTAAGGAGTACAAAATGAAAACGGTAAAAAAGTTCTTAATAAAATATACTGTTGCAGCTTTTATGGTGTTAGCCATTAGCGTTGCTTACTCACAGGAAAATAAGCAGGTAGCAAAAATTTTTACTTCTGCCCAGTGCGAAATGTGCAAGGAAACAATCGAAAAAGCAATCAATAAGCTATCGGGTATTATTTCTGCCGTGCTCGATGTGGAAACGAAAATTGTAACTGTGGAATATAACGGCGAAGAAACCGGTATCGAAGAGATTCGCAAAGCAATAACCTATGCCGGCTATGATGCCGATTCGCTTGCTGCCGTAAAAAAAGTTTACGCCAAACTGCCCAAATGCTGCAAAAAACCCGAAGACAGATGATTTTTTTCAGATATTCTATGAAGACGTAATCCACAAGTAGTTTAAAAAAATAATGAAATAGAAGAAAAAGTCCATTCTATAAGCATGAAATTGCCTGGTGATTCCGCATCACCAAATGGTTTACTATGATTTAAATTTTTTTAATTGGTAATAAAACTTTTTATCATTAATAATTACCCTATTTGTTCGATAATATTTATAATTTAAATGAATTTTTTTGAAATGAACCTGAGAAATTCTATTGATTAAGTTATTAATATTATCATTAATAATATATAATCATTGCATAGCTGCAGATAATCCGGATTCTGCTTCGGTTACCGGCTGGAAGCTCGGCGGCATTTTGCCCATGCTGGCTTACGACACCGACCTGGGGCTGCGCTATGGCGCGTTGGCTGAAATATATGACTATGGAAGCGGCGAATATTTGCCCGATTATAAGCAAAAGTTCTACCTGGAATATTCGCTGACAACCAAGGGCAACGCCACCAGTCAGCTAACAATCGACTCGAAGGATATTTTTGGCAGCAGTGCCAGGCTGACCGGCGAAATAAATTACGTAACGGAAAAAGCGCTCGATTTCTATGGATTCAACGGGATTGCAAGCGGCTACATAAATAGTTACGAGAGCACGGGCAGCAGCCTGTACAAATCTCGTATGTATTACCGCCACGCACGCGAAATGCTTCGTATTGCCGCCGATATGCATTTCAGCTTCAGGACAGATGTATTTAAAATGTTTGCAGGCCTGGCTTTCTTCGGGATAAATACAGGTTCCGTGAATATTTCGGAACTAAACGAAGGCAGAAGCCCACCGGATTTACTTCCAGCAACAGACAGCGTCCCGGGATTGTACGAGCAATTAGTTGCAGCAGGAATTATACCCGATAGTGAAAAAAACGGGGGCAACATCATGCTACTAAGGCTTGGCTTTGTGCATGATTCGAGGGACAACGAATCATTCCCGACTAAAGGAACCTGGGCCGAAGCATTTATACAGGGCGCTCCGGTGATTGACAAAAAGCCGGGTTACAGCCAGTTCGTCTTAACGGCAAGAAAGTACTTTTCCTTAACCGGCAAGGGCAATCCTGTATTCGCCTGCAGAGTGTCATATTCCACGAAAATAGGAGGCCATATTCCATTTTATATGCTCCCATTTTACTTTAATACTGTCGAAACGCGCGATGGATTCGGCAGTGGCAAGACTATTAGAGGAATATTAAGAAACAGGCTGGCAGCCGATGCGGTATTCTTCGGCAATTTTGAACTTCGCTGGAAATTCTTTGAATTCCGTTTATTTGGTCAAAGGTTTTACTCTGCCTTGGGTGCCTTTTTTGATACCGGTGTAGCTGTGAGCAATTACCCTGAAGGAATAAATTCTGGCATAGAAGGCGCAGGAGCATCAGCGGGAAGGTTCCATAATTCTGCCGGGGCAGGCCTCCACGGTGCAATGAACGAAAATTTCATTGTAACGATGGATCTTGGAAAAGCATTTTTGGAATCCGACGGAGATTTTGGATTTTATATTCATATGAATTGGTTATTTTAGTAAAATGATGTAATAATTAATTGTATTTAAATGGGATTAATTAGCTATTTGATATTAACGGCAGGTGCTATTTCAGGTTTTCTGGCCGGTTTTACACTATTATACAGAAAGACAGACAGTTCTGTCAGTTTCTCACTTTTAATGCTTGCTGCATCAATATATTCATTCGGTTACGCATTCGAGCTAAACGCCGACACAATCGAAGAAATAAAATTCTGGCTAAATTTCGAGTATCTCGGCATTTCATGGATACCTGCTTTATGGGTAATTTTCGTACTTCAGTATTCCGGCAAGAAGTCATACCTGAAGCTTTATTATTATATATTATTATTAGGCCTTTCGGCAACAACTCTTATATTGAACCTTACAAACGAATTACATCATCTGTATTATAAAAATATTTCAATCGACAGCACAGGGCCTTACCAGGTTGCATTACTTACAAAAGGCTTTTGGTATTGGGTTCATATTGGCTATTTTAATTTCTCCATTCTATTGGGAAACTATACGTTTATAAAGATTCTGAAAAATAATACAGGGAGCTACAGAAACCAAGCATGGATAATGCTCATTGCTTCTTTCATACCCTGGATATCGACAACCATTTACCTTTTGGGGCTTAGTCCATACGGGCTCGACCTTAATCCCCTTACACTGATGATTACAGGCGTTGTTTTCTCTATTGGGCTCCTTCAGTTCAGAATGCTCGCGCTTGTCCCGAT
>DAINRZ010000130.1:0-8563 GCA_036741575.1 Kapaibacterium sp. (SeqCode) | reverse complement strand
GCAATTCGTAATTAGCTCCGTTAGCCTCGCCTAACATATTATTTAGCCATTTTCGCCCGAAAAAACGCGATTTTGGTAAAATTCCGGTAAACTTTTTCCCGGGTTGGTTCCCGCCTTTTCCCTTATGAATATGATTATCCAATTTGCACGGGATATTTACAGTGACATGCCGCGGAGTGTCATTATGCTGCTGCCCATGGGTAGATGAAACCGTAGAGACGTCCCGGCGGGACGTCTCAGGAATAAGATAGATTCCTGTCTGCGAAGGAATGACTCGCCTATTCAGGTATTTCTCAAAATCGTTAGTATTCAATCTTTTCATCCTCACATCCTATAATCCAGAAAATCATGGTTCAGACAATTTGCAACCGAAGGCTTAGGCCGTCGATTGCCAAGGTATCGTTCGGTCCTGAGACGCACGCCGTGCGTCTCTACAGGTGCCAAATATATCATATATCATATAACGACTAACAAAAAAATAAAATTGCAACATTATATATAATGCAAATATAATAAATATAATTTGCATATCCAAATAATAAGGAAAAATAAATTGGAATATTTAAGATATGTAACCAAAATGTAGGGCCTGACTCCACATGTCGGTTAAATTAGTAATTAAGATAACATAAACCATACCAATATTGCATTCAACAGGCCCCTTGGATAAGATGCTAAGAAAGAAATATTTGTAACTATCAGGAAATTCAGAATAAGCGATTATTTAGGAAAATTATTTAACTTATTGTTAGTATCGAAATATTTCACACAGTTTCTTAAGCATAGGACTGGCCAATGGTTTAACTAATCTGCGTAATTCCATGAAACATAATGATAATAAACTGAATGGTCATGAAAAACAGAAGTAAGCACACAGGAATTTTGCCGATATCGCATTTTATGGTACATAAATGACTAACTAATAACTTAGGAAAGGCTAAATATATATTCGTTTGCCTGCTGTTTGATTCAAATTTCTTAATTTAGGTGTAATGTATGTTGAAAAAACAAAAGTGATTGATGTTTTATTTATTAGCAGAGTGGATTAACCGTCAATTCGACCCCAGCGGCTTCGGGGTATTCCAGTATATAACTTTTCGTGCGGCTGCAGCTGCAATTACTGCCCTAATAATATGTTTCTACTTTGGCCCCAAGATTATCCGCCGCCTAAAAAGGAATTTAATCGGCGAGCAGGCCAAGCAGGAGCTCAAAGAAGTGGGCCAGCATTCCGGCAAGGCAGGCACACCTACAATGGGCGGCCTTATTGTTTTGCTGGCAGTATTGCTACCCACCCTGCTGTGGGCTAATATTACTAATATCTATGTAATACTGATATTTTTTATTACAATTACACTTGGATTTGTAGGCTTTCTGGACGACTACCTCAAGGTTGTAAAAAAGTATCCTAATGGCTTGATAGGCAGGTACAAGCTGGCAGGCCAGATAACAGTCGGGCTTGTCGTTGGCTCTGTTGTGTATTTTTTCCCCGACCTGTTTTCGAGCTATTTCGATAGAATTAATACACTTACTACAGTGCCATTTTTCAAGAATTTGAACTTCGACTTTTCAATCCTTTATATACCTGTGGTTATTTTTATAATTACGGCTACATCCAATGCAGTCAACCTTACGGACGGCCTGGACGGGCTTGCAATCGGAACTGTAGGAATATCGGTATTTACCTTGGCAATAATAAGTTATGTATCGGGCAATGTAGAGTTTTCGCGTTATCTCAACATAATCTATATTCACGGTTCCGGCGAACTAACGGTATTTGCGTTTGCTCTTGTGGGGGCAGCCTTTGGCTTCCTTTGGTTCAATTCATACCCGGCACAGGTATTTATGGGCGACACAGGCTCGCTTGCCTTGGGCGGCGCCATCGGGGGGCTGTGCATCCTGATAAAAAAGGAGTTCCTCCTGCCTATAGTCGGCGGCGTATTCTTTGCCGAAACTGTTTCGGTCATCATTCAGGTAATGTATTTCAAGTACACAAAAAAGAAGTACGGCGAAGGCAGGCGCATATTCAAAATAGCGCCGCTTCACCATCATTTCGAGAAATCGGGGTGGCACGAATCCAAGATTGTCGTCAGGTTTTATATCATCGCTTTTATACTTGCCATAATCACAATGGCAACCTTTAAGGTCAGGTAAAATGGCCGAATTAATCAATTCTTAACTTTCGATTGCTAATTTAGCATTATGAAAGAATCTACAATATATAAGAACCTGGATAAGTTATATAATGAATCGTTCGATTTAACTGTGGCCGACGAGGACAGGCTGGTAATTTTCAGCGACCTGCACATGGGCGACGGTGGCAGCCGCGACGACTTTGCCGGCAATTCCGGTTTGTTCAGGTTTATACTCGATAATTATTACAAACCAAGGGATTATACACTTGTGCTCAACGGGGATGTGGAGGAGCTTTACAAATTCAGTATTAAGAGTATTTATAAGGCTTGGAAGGGCCTTTACAGAATATATGAGCATTTTGAATCGGCGGGCAAGTTTATTAAAATTATCGGCAACCACGACCACGACCTGGTTAATGAGAAATACCCCGATATAAACAAGAGAGTAAAGAATTCATTAAGGATAAATTACGGCGGCAACACAATTTTCGTTTATCATGGCCACCAGACTTCGAACTATATCGAGCGCTACAACAAGCCTGCCCTCTATTTTGTCAGGTATGTCGTTTACCCCTTAAAAATAAAGAATCCGGTATATCCCGTCACCAGCAAGAAAAGGTTCCAGACTGAAGTCAGGTCTTATAATTTTTCGAAGCAGAGAAAGATATTGTCAATTTTGGGACATACACACCGCCCATTATTCGAATCGATGTCCAAACTCGATTACCTGACAGTAAGGATAGAAAACCTGATAAGGAAATACCCAAAAGCCCACCCGAGAGATAAGGAACCGATAGCAGCTCTGATTGAAAAATACAAGCTGGAAATCATCAATATAGAGAAAAAGAACGGCTCCGAGGATGGCAGGTTTGGTTTATACAATGATAATATACTTGTTCCGTGTTTGTTCAACAGCGGCTCGGTTATTGGTAAGCACGGCATTACCGGCCTTGAAATAAAAAAAGGTAAAATATACCTTGTTTATTGGTTCGACAAAAACCTGAGCAGCAGGTACCTCGAATACAAGGGCGTAAAATCAAAACAATTCGAGTGTACCGATTACTATAAGGCTTTGCTGAATACAGAAAGCCTCGATTATATTTTTTCGAGGATTAACCTGCTTTCGTAGGATGAAAGGAACATAACGATGGCGCTTTATATTAACTACGACAACTTGCTCAGCAAGGTAAGGCAAATTGCCAAAACTGCCGAATACGGCGATTGTATTGCAGTGTTCGACCTTGACGATACCCTTATTATCGGCGATATCGGCGAAGCCCTGTTCGCCCAGCTTAAAAAAGAAGGTTTCGATATTCCGTTTACCTGGAAGGAATACCGGGAACTCATTAACAGCGGGCGCCCGGGAGAGGCTTATATCAGTATGTGCTCCTGCATGGAGGGTATCAGCACAAGCTATTTAAAATCGACAGTTAACTCTATTCTGGATACCGACGAAAATTTCATTTCATTTTATGAGGAAAATGAAACTATTAATGTGCTTGTGCCCAAGCCCAGCCCTATGATGAAATCCATTGCCGATATTCTCAGGGCCTATAACTGCGACCTCTATGTTATATCGTCAAGCCACAGTATAGCTGTTACTATTGTAGCAGGCAGGTATTTCAAAATAGATCCCTCTCATGTATTCGGAGTTAAAAACAGGGAAGAAGAAACGGGAGATACGACATTCCTGACAAGCGAAATTCTTGAGCCGATTCCGGTAAGGGAAGGAAAGGCACTAGTGTATTTTAGTAAAATCGGCTCGGAAAGGCCCTACCTTGTATTTGGCGACAGCGCCAACGATACTTGGCTTTTTAACCTTGCCAAACCCGAAGGAATGGCCGTTTACCTTGGCAACGACAGGTACAAATTCGAGCAGATAGCTAAAACTTTAGATAACAGCGATAATTTTTATTGCCTGTTCTGATGTTGTGAGTTTAGAATCGGGTGCTAATCCGTTTCCGGTATCCACATGTGTTTCTTCATGTTTACGCAATCGCCTGAAAATTCTATCCCTTCCGATTCCAGCATCTCCCTCATAAATCCGGGAGTGGCAAAGTGTATTTTTCCGGTCAGTTCTCCGTTTCGGTTAACCACCCGATGAGCCGGCAGGTTTTGGCCTCCCGGTGAGTAATTATCGAATCTGATTGAATTAAGGGCCCACCCTACCATCCTTGCCGAGGAGCGCATTCCGGCTGCCTGTGCTATTGCTCCGTAAGTAGCGACCTTGCCCGATGGTATCCGGCTGACAATCTCATATACTTTTTCAAAGAAATCGTTATTTGCCATGTTATTTTATTTTATAAGCGACTCATGTTAGTGTTTAATATTAAAAAAGAAAAACAAATTACAAAATTTTGGTTCTATATTGAATACTGTGGGTAAATGTATTTTATCAATGGGGCAAGCCCCATTGTTTACTCCATAGCCTGCACACTTGGATTGTCAATGGGGCAAGCCCCATTGTTACTTATTTTGCGTACTCTACTCAATATATATCCGATTAATTACTTATAGATAGTACAAAATCCAATGTTTTCATTTTCCCATTTTTTTCCGGGCTTCTCCAAGGCCATGCAAAACTACTTTTTCCGGGATAGCAATATCGAATCCGCTGCGGGGCACCCCGTGCACATTCTTTAACCTTGCAAGTACCTCTTCGAATGCTGCTTCGGCTTCTTCCAGCCTGTTCAGGTAGAGCAGGGAATATGCTTTCAGGTTGAGCCCGTAAACCTGCGAAGGCGCTTTTTCCAATGATTTCTCCGACCAATAAAGCGATTCCTCGAAATTCTTCTTATTACCGACAAGCTGTGCCAGGGTGGCAGCAGCACTGGCATAAACGGATTTTGAGAGGCTCCCGGATTCGATGGCAAACCTGATAGCAGATTCGGCCTCTTTAGCCAGGCGCATTTGTGCCAGCGTCTGGCCAAGCTGGTACCATGCATAGCCGTTCAATGGCTCTTCTTCCACATGCTTAATCAGCATCCTGTAATTCCGCTTTATCTTCTCTTCCATTACTTCGCGCGAACGGTTGTAGCCCAGGTGGGTAATAGTAACATCCGAGAAATCGATATTCTTTTTGAGAGCAAAAATCGAAGGGGTGATTTGCTCGTGTACCTTTCCTTTGAAATATATATTTGGGAAACCGTAATTGCGGAAAATCCTGGGATAGCCGCCTCGATGGAATTCCGGATCGCCGTCGAGCTGAATGTGCTCGCTTTCGATTGTTACTATATATGCGCCTATTTCTTTCGATGCGTTTTTCAGCAGCGGCCTTATCCCGCCGCTGTTTTCCGGATTAAGCCTTTCGTCGGCATCCATGTAAAGTATCCATTCGCCTGTACATCCTTTAAGCGATTCATTGCGTGCAGCGGCAAAATCATCGCTCCACTTATAATCGTATATTTTGGCGCCGAATGAACTGGCTATTTCTTTTGTCCTGTCGGTAGAGCCTGTATCGACTATAATAATTTCGTCGGCTATGCCGCGGGCGCTTTCCAGGCAGCCTTGCAGGAACTGTTCTTCGTTTTTAACAATCATGCTAAGTGATAACAATGGTTTGTCAGGAGCAGAATACAAAACCTCTTGTTTTAGAGTCGATTCTGTCTGAGTAGTGGTGTGCTTTTCAGGCACAGACTTTCTTATATTACTTTCTACAGCAGTAATAAACTTCAGGATATCATCTTTCCTCTCGGCTAGTTTTAGTGCTTCGCCAAGCAAAACGAGAGCATTTTCTGCTCTGCCTTTTTTGTACTCGACATTGGCAAGGCCTACTAATGAATTGGAGTCGTGGGGATTGAGCCTGTATCCTTCCCTGAACTCTTTTTCTGCTTCGTCAATCATTCCCAGGCCGATAAGGCATTTACCCTTCTTGAAATGCAATTGGTCCTGTGGCAGGTAGTAATCTCCGGCAATCTTTGCGGCAGCATCGGAGCCTTTCTTTGCTATCTCGATATTTTTATATGAATTATAAGCAAAAGCAAAGTTTTTTTCGGAATGATACACTTCGCCTAAGATGAAATTGGCAAAAGCCTGCACCGGAAGTATCTGCAGCGATTCGAAAGCCCTCGCTTTAGCTGATTCGTTGTCCTTGAGCTGCATTGCGCACAAAGCGCCGTAATTTAGTATTTGCGCCCTTTCAAGGCTCCCCCGGGGCGATATACCCAGGCATTTACTAATATCGTTTTCTGCCTCGAGCAGGCTTCCGAGCGCCAATCTTGTTTTTGCCCTGTGCAATAAATAGTAGCTGTTATCAGGTTCTTCTATTATTGATTCATCTAACAAAGCGAGGTTTCTTTTATGCTTCAGGCTCATTTCATCCTGGGAATGCGCATATCCGGTATGTAGTATCTCGATTGCAGTATTTTCAAGTTTCAAACCGGATTTAAGAATTGAATTTACTACTTGCTCGTGAACCCTGCCTTTAAACCGTATTTGAGGCCTGTTCCTGAAAAGCCTTAATAGGTTTGCCACAAAAACATCGGTGCTGCAGTTCTTGTTATGTGCCAGCGATTTAACCTCTATCAACCAGCCGCCGGTTTCAGGCTTTGCATTGTTTATCACTGATTTTAATACTTCGGGATTAACGAGCCTTTCATCTGCATCAATTGATAAGATAAATTCGAATGTTGCCGCGTCGAGTGCTGTATTCCTTGCATGCGAAAAGTCGTTGCGCCATGGCCGATGCAGAACCCTGCATCCCCTTGCTTCGGCAATAATTACAGTATTATCCCCGGAACCTGTATCCACAACGATGATCTCATCGGCAATCCCGGAAACGGAATCAATACATTCCGCAATGTTCTTCTCTTCGTTTTTTGCTATTATACAGACCGAAAGTCCGGTTATAAGTTCCATAATTTTAATTTTAATTGAACATACATCAATAATAAATTACGGCTTTTATTTAAAATATCTAAAGGCATTCCAAAAACCAAGCCAGAATATACTTTTTCTTTTTGGCATAATCATTGCAAGTTTTTTAATCCGGATATTGTAAATAATTTGATTATCAGGATGAAGAAAATCATTGGAATATTATGGCTGCTGGCTCTGCTGACTGCGCCGGCGCTGGAAGCCCAGAAGCTAAAAATAGTAAGAACGGATGTGGATACTTCCCGCTCCGAATTCGTTACTGCAAAATACCTATTTGGAATAGATATCATTGGCGACAGCCTGTTCAAATGCAGTGCAGTTTCGTTTTCGCTCAGGTGGTCCAACGAGCAATACATTAAGTTTTCAGGCTGGCGGCCAGGTAATTTCGGCGACAGTGCAGCCACTTACGTCAATGCCGAATCGGGCCTGGGCACAGGCGAAGGAGCTGTTTACGTAGGTATAACTGCTGCCGAGCCATACAGATCAGAAGGCTATGACAATCCCTACTTCATTCATTTCGATTTTGCTGTCCTAAGTTCATCTATTAACGGCGAGAATACTGTGTTCAGGTTCCTTACGCTCAGAGCAAACGTCAATACCGACAGCGGCAGGATAGATATTGAATTATTCGCTGAACCCATAACCTACAACATACACAGTTTCATACTGGTCTGGCCCGGCGATACGGACGACAACGGTATTGTCAACAGCGACGATGTGCTGCCTATTGACAAATACTTTGATTTCGGTTCGGAAGTTAAAAAGTCGAGGACTTTTAAACGCGATAATTCGAGCGCTATTTGGAAGGCCCAGAAAGTGCTTGCATGGGATGAATTCGATGCTACTTATGCCGACTGCGACGGCAACGGCGTTGTTAACGAAGCCGACGTGCTTGTGCTGGGTGTAAATGCAGGCAGGACACGAACCGGAGGCGGTATTATTAAACCGTCCTCCACAAATGACAAATCCCATGATGATAATATTCAAATGGATAATATTGTACTAATTCCTGTATATTATTCTTTATCCGAAGATGCTTCGGGAATTTCCGGATCAATAGATTTAAGTAAATTCGGCAATGATGTTAAAATTAAGAGAATTCGCGAAACTGAACCTGTGAATGACAATCGTATATTCCTCGGCAAGATAAATGCCAGGGAGCAGAAGGCTCATTTTGCCTTAATTACAGGAAATAAAAGCAGTTATCTCGACAAAAAAGGATTACTTTGCTACCTGGAGGCAGAAACGCCTAACGGAGCCGCTCCCGAAACAAAGCCGGTTGCTTACATTCAAAATATTATCGATTCCTGGGGGTATATTACACCTTATTCTCCTGTGACGGGAATCGACGGCGATTTAACCGAAACACTCAAAGTTAATGTGCATTCAGGGACTTTAATTATAGAATCGATGGATAATGCAATTGTTCCAAATGGCTTTTCATTATTCGATATTGGCGGCAGGATAGTTTGCCAAGTGACAAATACAACCGGCAGCAAAGTTATAACAAAAGACATAAGCTATTTACCGGCAGGTAATTACCTGCTTGTTACAGG
>DAINRZ010000129.1:0-8563 GCA_036741575.1 Kapaibacterium sp. (SeqCode) | reverse complement strand
ATCAGAAAGAGAATAGTAAATACTTCAATAAATAATAATATCTACTTTATCACTTCCACTTTGTATAATTACTCATAATGAAAATAGTTTTCGCTAACTTATAATATAGCCATGCCTAAATCGTTCTAAAATTTTATAAGAATATTCAAATACTTACATTTTATTACTAACAATTTGAGGCAATATATATGGCAAATAAAAAAATTATTGCAGTAATGGGCGCCACAGGCGCACAGGGAGGCGGCCTTGTCAGGGCAATACTCAATGATAAATCCGGCGAGTTTACTGCAAGGGCAATCACAAGAGATGCAAATTCCGAAAAAGCAAGAGCATTGGCAGCTTTGGGCGCCGAAGTCGTACAGGCTGATGCAGACAACATCGAAAGCCTGAAAAGTGCTTTCGAGGGAGCTTACGGAGCATTTTGCGTCACTTTCTTCTGGCACCATTTCTCGCCCGAAAAAGAGCTCCAGAGCGCCAAATCAATGGCAGATGCCGCAAAAGCTGCCGGTGTCAGGCACGTTATTTGGTCCACTCTCGAAGATACAAGGCAATGGGTGCCGCTTTCGGACGACAGGATGCCTACATTGATGGAAAAATACAAAGTGCCCCACTTCGATTCGAAAGGCGAAGCAGATGGCTATTTTAGCAGTATCGGATTGCCGGCAACAAACCTAAGGACAGCTTTTTACTGGGATAATTTTATATTTTTCGGCCTTGGGCCCAAAAAAGATGAAAACGGTAATTATTCTATAACGTTACCAATGGAAAATAAAAAGCTTCCTGGCATTGCTGCCGAGGATATCGGGAAATGTGCACTGGGAATATTCAGGAATCCCGGCGAAACAATAGGCAAAACAATAGGTATTGCAGGAGAATTCCTTACCGGACGGCAGATTGCAGAAGCAATGTCGGGCGCTTTGGGCGTTCCGGTAAGCTACAATTATGTGCCGCCGGAAGTTTACAGGGGATTCGGGTTCCCCGGAGCTGAGGATATGGCAAACATGTTCCAGTTTAAAAGGGATTTCGAAAGTGTTTACTGCGGCAACAGGGATATCGGCTATTCTAAGCAGTTGAATCCAGAGCTTCAGAACTTTGGTTCGTGGCTGGGTTCGAATGCAGCAAAGATACCGCTCGAATAACAGTACTGAGATTCTTATTCAGGGGTGTTGCCTTATTGTGTGGTCAACACCCCGCCCTTTTTATAGTTTCAATAATAATTGCCTGCAATCGGCAAACACAATCTTCTGCGGGGCAGCCTGTTTCCTTAATTTCCGGAGATATTCCAGAATGAGTATGGATGGCAGCAGCCGCAGCCTTGATTTCAATGGTGTTTTGAATTTATTAGCGGATTAAGTTTAATCCGCACAAACGGCATAGAGCCTATTCTCATTGTTTTACAAATTTGTATAATAAATCATTTATTTTTAAATAATAGACGCCGGGATTCAAAAAACCGGTATATATGGAATTGCCTTCGATAACGCCGCCGCCTGCAACCGATCCGGTAATGGTATATATGCGGTATAGCTCTCCCCCCCACAGCACGGGTTTGTTAATGAATAAAACTTCTCCTGCTGGAACAGGGCTAAATATATTGTTTTCACTTATATCTTTTTCGAATACTTCTGTTATGCCTAAAGTCTTAAACATACTTATATTACTCCAGCGGCTGGCGTTATTATGTGTGAATGCGGCTACTTTGCAATAATAAGCAGTACTTGCTTTCAGTTGGAAATAAAAAACAGTATCGTTAAGTATATTCGCTGTGAGAATAGTATCGATAAACTCCGGGGTTGAAGAAATAATGACATTGTAGCCGACAGAATCGGCAGATTTTGTCCATGCCAGCTTGCCGCTTGTGGGAATATTAACTGCCATATCTTCGGGGAAAACAATGGCGGGTTGCTTCAATTCAGTCAGAAATACTCCTGTTTGCGACCAGGCGCTCATAGCCGATGAATTGAAGGCAGCCACTTTCCAGTAGTAATACCTGTCGTTTCGCAAACCTTCGAAAACGCAAGACGTGCCCTCGATACTGTCCTTTTGATAATTAAAGAAACCAAAGTCGCTGCTTCTCGAGAGCAAGACTTTGTAGAAGCTTGCACCCGGCACTTCTTCCCATTGCAGCATTGCATCTGTTGGCACCTTGTTTTGGTTGTACTTTGGCAATATAATTACCGGTTCATTTAATACTTCATCGGTAGTAGTATAGAACGAAAAACCAAATGACCAGTTACATGTATCTAAACCTGTTACATTCCTGACTTTCCAATAATATTTCGAATTCATTTTCAGGCCGGTGTAATTATAAACAGTATCCCTAATACCCGGCTCGAATAAAACTGTATCGCTGAACTCGGAATTAGTCGATATATGTAATTGATAGAAATCTGCTTTGTATGGTTTGCCCCATGTAAAAGATCCGTTTATGGGAACCATTAATTCATTATCAGCAGGTTTTATCAGCACCACAAAATTCCAAAATGTCCGCAGCCTTGCCGGCATGGACCAAATGCTGCTGTCGGCGCCATTATAGGATTTAATCCTAATATAATAGCTGCTGTTGTACCTCAGGCCAAAGTAGTTGTATTCCGTACTCAGTTCGATTATGGTATCTTTTATAATACCGCCGAAATCGTTTGAGGGCGATATTTGCAGCCTGTATGAATCAGCCCTGTCAACTTTTTTCCATTTAACAGTGCCAATTACATCATAGTAATAATAGTAGAATGGCGTTAAAATAATGGGCGGCTGCAGAATACTGTCCGTGCCGGTATTAATAATCCTGATATCCGACCATTCGGATTGTTGGAAATCGTAAGCTCCGGACACCCTCCAGAAAAAAGTTTTATCTTTGGGCAGGCAAAGGGCAACCCAATCCTGCCGAATTTCTCCGGTATCCAGCAGGATACTGCCGAATCCTTCGTCGAAAGCAACCTGTAGCCTGTACACAGCTCCGCTGCCGATAGGCTTCCATACAAATTGTATTGTATCCTGTGAAATAGAAGCCTTGTTTTCGGGCGCTTTCAGTTCGGGCCCGCGAGCCATTGCATTAAACTTGCCGGTGGCTGACCAATCAGTGCTGTCGGTGCCCAAAATAGCTTTTACTCTCCAATAATACCATTTGCCGCCCAACAAAGCATAATTAAATTTATTTGTTTTAATCGGCGAGTTAATAATAGTAGTCTTGAAATTGATATTATCCGAAATCTGTAAAATATACCCTGTTGCCCCGGCAATTTCTGCCCATGAAAGTATGCCCTGCCTTGGCAGGTTTACTGTGTCGTTCGGTGGATAAGACAAAACCGGGGCTGCCGGCTTTGCACCGAATGAATAGCAATCAGACCACAAGCCGCTGTTAGAATCCTGAAATGCCATTACCCGCCAGTAATACTTTTTACCTGGTTCGGTGTTCTTCAGATGAAAATAATTATTGGATAATTTAACGGTATCAAAGAGTATATGGGCAAAGCTTTCGCTGTCGGATAATTGAAGTTTATAATAAACAGGGCCATTAATTTTTGCCCATTTCAGTGTGTCGTTTGGTGCAAATTTATCGTATTTATCTTCAGGAAAAAGTAATTTCACCTTTGGCACTTGTTTTGTCTTAAAACTCCAAACGGGAGACCATTTTGTAGTATCCTTGGAGTTGGATGCCCTTAGCCTCCAGTAATATGAGGTGTTGTATAAAAGCGAATCGAACACAGCAATGTTTTGTTTCGCGCAGGTTTTCGAATAAACGGCGCCGTTAAAATCCTGAGTTTTGGATACGTGAACCAGGTATTTGGAAGCGCCCGAAACCAAAGGCCACATTAATTCGATTCTTATCTCAGTGCCTTCAGTTTTGTCGGCAGGATATGAAAGTGAAGGGGCATTAAGCACATTCGAGCACACGACAAATTCGCCTAATTCATTGAACTCGGCGCTGATAATACCCGAAGCCTGATTGTAGGCGGTGTTCAAAGGTTCGAAAGAGCCGTAATTTTCGGAGTTCCTTTTGTAAATTGTCATCTTCGAAGGATTGAAATTCTTTCCGAGTGATGAAGTTTTTATTTTTAGAGTTCCTTTAACGGAATTAATTCCGCTGTGGCTAAACACCCATCTGTATGGCAGCACCTCCGAAAAATTTGTGTCATTGTATGCAGCAAATTCAGGGCAGTAGTAATGCTTTTCAACCGAAGTTTCCGATACACCCTTGAGGCTGCCGATTTCCAGTATTATATCTGTCAGCTTATTGCTATCATTAAAATCATAAACGCCGGCTTTGTCGATTTTCTTGGATGCGGCCTGCATTTTTGTTACATATTTATAAACCCTGTACTGCTTTGATTTCAATCCTGTATATTCCGGATTGGCTTTCATTTCGAAGGCAATTGTATTGTCTTTTCTCACTTCCGATATATGCATATCGCCCCAGTTAATAAGGGTATTGCCGTTAGCCAGCCTTTGCACGCTTCCCATAACTTCGGCAAAAATGCTTGTATTCTCTTTGTATTCCCATACTTTATTGAGTTTTTTGGAGCTTTGGTTAATTTCATATTCCACAGCTCGTGAATACTGCGGATCTTTCATGTTGCCGTTATCAAACAATAAAATATTACCGTTTTCCAGAATACTTATTGAATGCTGGTGAGAAAATCCTGTAAAACCATTTTCTGTATCGTTGATTATCTGGAACTGGTTATTTTTGCATTTGGATCCCCCAAGGCGCCACATAAGGCTACCGCTGCTTTTATTGATTTTGGCAATTTCATCGAGGTTCCTGACAGATATAATAATATTGCCGTCTTTGTCTTCGGTAAATGAATTTATATGAGTAAAATCAATTACTTTATCGGTAAGGTCGATATCGGGTGTAATATCTTTAATATTATAATGGTTTTTTGCATCCCACCGCCAATAAACAATACCTTCTCTGTCTGTTTCAATAAGGAAATTGCTTAATACAATGGCATCTTTGTCTCCGCCGTCAACCAATTGGCTCATGTTCATACGTATTTCATCCTGGTACAGCATCAGGTAATGCCCGTTCGAAAGCAATTGGAAGTCGTGGGGGTCAATTAAAGCATCCGTCAGGAAAGGTATGCTGTCGATAATATCCAGGCTCTGGGTCATTATATATAAATAGTTTTCACCAAGAAAACCCCAGTTGCCGTTGGGCAGGATTTTAAAATCCATCGAATAATACTTAACTTTGCTGAAATCCTGGTATTGCATTATTCCGTAATTATCCATCAGAAAAAAGAAAGGCTCGTTTGCCTGGTCGAATTTTATATAGCCGGGGGCGGGATTATCGAGCCTGGAAACCAACCATTCCGGAGTCTCCGAAAGCCCAATTCTGAATGAAAGGCATAATACTACCAGCAAAAGCCAAAAGAATAAAATTAGATTATTTCCCGATTTTACCTTTATTTTTTGTTCCATTCCCAGCATAAATTTCATTTCTTTATAACATTTTTAATACCATCAAAGGCTTTTTGGCAAAAACACCCTTTTACCACAATAGATTTACAAATAATTGTCAATTCTGTTAGAAATATACAGATAATTTACTTTTTCAGCCAAGTCTATAGAAATCAAATATATGCATAATATTCCGGTATTGCAAAAAGGAAAAAAAAATCAGAAATGGCAGATGGATGTAACATATTTGATGACAAATGAGAGACATTTTTCAATTAAAAACTTAGTGCCGACAGCTTAGAATAATAAGAGTAGTTTAATTAGCAGCAAAGTAATTAATTAAGCGGCTATTAATAAAGAATTGATTAATTTACATTTGTCGTAGATGAAAAAAATGGAAAGGGGCAAAAGATGATAAGCTACTATCAATATACCAATAATTTCGAACCTTTGGGCGGGCCGGCAGATAATTGCTGGATAAACGTTATTGCCCCTGTTGCCGGCGATTTGGAAATATTGAATGAAAGTATCGGAGTGCCAATTGATTTTATCAACGACATCAACGACATCGATGAAAGGCCGCGTATCGACATCGACGAGGACTGGTCTCTGATAATACTTAGGATTCCGGTCCAGAATTTCGAAGCTAACGGCAACTTCCAAACTGTACCGTTCGGCCTTATTATCTCCGAGAAATATTTTGTTTCGATATGCCACTATGATGCGCCGATGATAAGGGATTTTATTTCATATTGCATCAAGCGCAGGATAAAAGTGGAGAATAAAATTGAGTTTATCTACAGGCTGATACTCTCGGCGGCGGTTTGGTACCTTAAATACCTGAAAATTATCAACAATCACATCAACCAGGTAGAAAAAGACCTCGAGAAATCAATTAAAAACAGGGAATTGCATAAACTTCTGAAAATCGAAAAATCGCTCGTCTATTTCTTTACTTCCATCAAAGGCAACGAGAACGTCTTTTATAAGCTTAAGAACAGCAAGCTTACCAAAGGCCTCGAAATAGACGACGAACTGCTCGAAGATGTTTATACCGAGCTGAACCAGGCTGTTGAAACAACAAAAATCCACAGCGACATTCTTAGCGGAATGATGGATGCTTTTGCTTCGGTAATTTCGAACAACCTGAACGAAATAATGAAGAAACTTACATCCATCTCTATTATCTTGATGATACCCACGCTGATAGCCAGCTTATACGGCATGAATGTACCCAACTTTTTCGAAAATTTCGATTATGCTTTCCTTGCAGTACTCGTTATATCATTTTTGATTTCAATCAGCGCTGTTATTATTTTCCGCAAAAGAAAATGGTTTTAATTCAGCCTCTTTCCCGGTAGCCCCCCAAAAAGGTATTTGGCTGTAAAAAGATACACTTTCGGTATTCTTATCTATCTGTTTAATCCCTGAACCTTGGGTTGACTACATTGTTGTACTTAGCCCCGAAAGTATAGCTCAGGCCCAATGAAAAGTAATATGAGTAGTCTGTCCTTATGGCCTTGCGTTTCAAAAGCAGGTCTTCGCGGCTAATGCTGCCCTTTACCAGGTAAATCTGGTCGTTTATCATCGAAAAACTGCCCCAAAAATCGAATGACAAACCACCAACGATATATAAGCTCAGGCCTGAATAAATATTTACCCGCCTTTTGGAAAAGTCGTTTAAGTAATTGGAAAAAGTAAGTGATGTGCTTATTGTACCCCAGGTTTCCTTAATCATGTAGTATGCCTGAACCGACTGCGACAAAAGCCTTTCATTCAGTTTGTCGTAAATTGTTTCCTCGAAGTATTTGTTGAATAGGTAGCCAAGTTTGTATATAATGCTAAAATAGCGGCTTGTGGAAACACTATACGGATAGAAATTGTATTCGGCGCCGGCGCTAATCCTGGCAGCAAAGTCTGTATTGGAATAAG
The DNA here is from genome assembly GCA_036741575.1 of Kapaibacterium sp. (SeqCode). Classification (GTDB taxonomy): domain Bacteria; phylum Bacteroidota; class Ignavibacteria; order Kapaibacteriales; family UBA2268; genus DAINRZ01. The sequence continues at coordinate 1,228 of DAINRZ010000129.1, read as the reverse complement.
TCGAGCGGTTCAGGCTGCCGAACAATCCAGCCGAAAAATTGCTGTCGATGCTGAATATGGCATGCGAACCAATATCGATACTCCTGTAAACAGATTTGAATTTGGTATCTTCGTAATCATAGTTGCTTTCCGAATAATCCAATCCGGCATTAAAATTGATTTTAAGGCTTTCCGTTATTCTTTCGGCGCCGGCATTAAGCCCAAAATTTGCATAATTGCTCGATTTTTCGCCCGACATATAGCTGTTGCCGTAAATGGAAAACACCCATGAATCCCAGTTGTCATCCGTTGTTTCCATTCTTTCGTTGCCGGATTTCTCAAATGATATCGTAATCCCGTCGGCTAACGGGCTGTTCTTCAGGTATTGTAGCAGGCCCAGCTCAATCCGTTTCATTATGCCCTTGCGGTAGTCTGCTTCCTGCTCGTTCAGTTCCCGGATATATTTTAACGTATCCTTTAGGTTGCCGTATTTTTCATTGCCTTCGAAATGAATTGTGTAAATCTTGCCGCCCGAGCCAATATCCTGCGAGGTAATAAGTATTTTTATATCAGCATCCGAGGGATGGTTGGTAAAATTCGCAAATGTTACCTCTTTTTTAATATAATCCATATCGCAGTATGGACAAAGCACGTAAATAAACGGCAAAATGCTGCTTAAGGAATCATTTTGCTGCCTCTCCCCGGCAAAGGAATTTTCATTGATTACAATGAAAACCAATAAAACAAATAAAAACCGGCAAATGGGCATAAGCCCCAAATTGTTTGATTTCCCCATAACTCACACCAATAATTTGTATATAAATCATTACAATTCTATTATCATGCCTGCCATCTCCCGGAAACTGCCGTCATGTGTCACGATTATGGCCTGCTCCAGGTTGCTCATAATTTTATTCAGCGATTCAGCCAGCGCAATCCTTCTTTCCTCATCCAGATTTATTGTCGGCTCGTCGAAAATAGCAAAATTCGCCCGCGTCATCAGCGAAGCCATAGCAGCCCTTAGCGAAAGCGCCACCGATACCTGCTCGCCGCCCGAAAGCATTTCGAAACGCCGCCTGTTGTGCGTATCGTCGAGAAACACGGCATAAGTATCTTTTTCATTGTTAATCCACATAATGCGCTCGCCTCTGCCGCTGATATTGCGGTAATTATGCGTGGCAGCGGCTTCTATACGCTCTATCAGGCGCGAAGCCACAATCTTGCCCATATCCCTCAGGTTTTTGCGGAA
>DAINRZ010000128.1:0-8579 GCA_036741575.1 Kapaibacterium sp. (SeqCode) | reverse complement strand
AAATTTATGGACAGCGACGGGATTTTCCTGGGCCGCGAAGAAAACGAGAAACTATGGTTTATGGCAGATAATCATACTTTTCGTTATGCCGATTGCGAAATCCAGGAACTTGATTACATTGGCGAAAAAGCCTGTGAATATCATATCGATTCTGTTCTAAGCCTGCCATTCGTCTCCGAGAACATTCAAGCTGTCCAAAACCGTAAATTCAGAGTGGTACTCGATGCTGTCAATGCTTCGGGGTCATTCATTATCAGGGAATTATTAGAACAAATGGGCTGTGAAGTTTTGCCATTATTCTGCGACGGAAGCGGAGTATTCCCGCACACCCCCGAGCCGCTCCCCGAGAACCTTTCGCAGCTCTCGGGCATGGTGGCCGATACTAACGCAGATATTGGAATTGCCGTCGATCCTGACGCCGACCGGCTTGTGCTGACAGACAACACAGGAAAGCCTATCGGCGAAGAAAAGACAGTCTCGATTGCCATAGACGCCGTGCTCTCGAATATTAATTATTTCACCAATTTTACCTACTCGGGGGTTGTTGTTAACCTAAGCACAACCAGGCTGACAAGGGACATTGCTGATAAACACGGGGCAGATTACTACCTTTCGCCGGTAGGTGAAATTAATGTTGTGAAATTAATGAAGAAAAAGAACGCAATTATAGGCGGCGAAGGCAGCGGCGGAGTTATTTTCCCTATTTGCCATTACGGCAGGGATTCACTTGCGGGCATAGCGCTAGTTTTGACTTATCTGGCGTCCACCGGCAGGACGCTCGGGGCATTGAACGATACATACAAATCCTATGAAATTGTTAAAAAGAAGCTGTCAAAACCAGAATCCATGGAAATGGCCCTATCCAAAATAAAGGCAAAATATGCTCAGTATAATATCAACACCGAGGACGGTATAAGAATCGATTTCCCAGATAGCTGGATTCAGTTGAGGGCATCAAACACCGAGCCGGTAATCAGGATAATTGCCGAAGCGGCTGATTCGGAAAAAGCTATTGCCATGATAGATGAGCTTAAGGAGGTGTGCGGGATTTGACAATTGTCCTTTTTTTGTAAATTCAACAAGATCGTTAAAGAAATCCCAAAGCTAAACTATGTTATAAGGCCCTGAGCAATATGCAAAACACGGCTATGGATTTACAGGCATATTTCGGCTGGCTGGCCAAATATTTAGCAAGATTATAGCCCAAGAATTATTTCTTTAGTATTTTGAACTCTACGCGCCTGTTTAGTTCCATTCCTTCTTCCGTGTCATTAGTTGCCAAAGGTACCGTTTCTCCGTACCCCCTATATGTGAGCCTGTTGGCCGTAATTCCCTGCGAAATAATGTATTCCACCACCGAGCGCGACCTGTCGTGCGAGAGTTTAAGGTTATATTCATCGCTGCCGCGGGCATCGGTGTGCCCTGATATTTCAATTTCTATCGAAGGATTTTCGTTCAGGAATTTTACAACGCGGTTTAGCTCTGGGAACGACTCTTCTTTTAGAGTCGATTTGTCGTAGTCAAAGAAAATATTGTTGAGCCTCACGATTTCGCCTGTTTCGATAGGCACAAGCTCCAAGTTGCGTTCAATTTCGGTATATTCCTTAATATCAGTAAGATCCAGAAAATCATTAACGGAAATAAATCCCTTGGCTTCGGCCCTGAAACCAAATTTCAGCCCCGACTGAAGTGTAATTTTGTAATCGCCCGATTGTGGATTTGAGTTAGCCAGGCCAGCTTCTTTTCCGTCGGGCAAAATCTCGTAAACCACTCTTGCTTCAATAGGATCTTTTGTTTTGGCATTTCTTACTTTTCCAAAAACGAGTACGACCGGCTTGGGTTTCATTCTTGTTTCGATTTTCAGCCGGAATATGTCGCGCAACCCGTAAGAATTATCGGAGGATACGAGGTAGGAATAATCGGCCTTCGCAGGGATAATATAATAATAATCCTTTCCGGCGGTATTAATGCCGGGGCCCAGATTGGCGGGTTTTGTCCAGTTTTTCCATGTATCGTCGAGCCTTGTGCTGGTATATAGGTCTTCGCCGCCATAACCGCCGTGCCCGAGGCTGGCAAAATACAGTGTTTTGCCGTCGGCAGCAATAAAAGGCGAGGCGTCTTTTTTGTTTGTATTAATAACAGGCCCCAGATTCATCGGTTCCGACCACGAGTCGTCAGCCTGCCTGAAACTGACATACAAATCCCTGTCGCCGTAACTATCCTGGTTCTCGATTGAGAGAAGCAGCGTTTTGGAATCATTCGAAAGATAATAAGAAGCATAGCTGCTATTTTGATTTAGATTCCTGATGTTTAGTTTCTGCGGAAATGACCAGCCGAAAGCCGTTCGGTGAGCCATGGATACGCCCGGGCTTACTTTGCCGCTTTCGTCATAAGCCCCAAGCAGCAGAAGCGTGTTGCCGTCGGGTGTCACCGAAAGGACCGCATTGGGGTAAGTATTATTCAGCGGGAATCCGATATTTTGGGCAGCTGACCATGTCCCGTCATCCTGCAAAATAGAATACCAGATATCCTGGTCGTCTTTCCACTTGTTATATCCCAAATTCGATGTATCGCCTTCGCGGCAAAAGTACAGTGTTTTTCCGTCGGGAGAAATAACCGGCATCAGTTCGTCGAATCCGCTGTTGATATTTGCACCGAGATTCTCTTTAATAAACTTATATTCCATTTCCTGGCAGATTGAATGGAATTGCCAACACAAGAAAAACACCGTAATTATGGTAACTGTTTTTTTCATATTAAATCAAATTAATAATTTAACATACTTAATAAAGTTCGACGACAACAGACCTTGAAATAAACCTTTCAAGCTGAGAATTGTAAGATTTAACTCCAAATGGAAAATAATCCGTTGCCGCAGCATCTATTATCATATTCAATCCTTCCGGTTTCAACCTTTTAATTATCCGGGCAATAGTCTTTGCCCTCATTAGCGAAAGCCTTTTATTTCTGCTGTAATCGCCAAGTATATCTGTGAATCCGGTTATCTTCATGTTACTGAAACTCCCCAGATTGAACAAAATAGACTTCAGCGTACTTTCGCTTACTTTGTTCAGTATCATTTTATCTATGTCAAAAAGGATAAAAGCAATCCTTTTTGTTTCTATATCGGCATTTTTATATTTTAATGGAATTTCTTTGTTATCATATGTTATAATACCATTTTTGCTTTTAATTATAAATTCTATAGACATAGGCATACCAAAAAGAATTTTATGCCTGAGGCTAATCTTTTTCAGGTCGAGCAAAATATCTGAAGGTAGCTTTTTGCCTTCGTCACTCAACAGAATTAAATCGCCGTTTTTTACCGCAATCTTCCATTCTTCCAGAGAATCGGCATTATTATATTGCGGGATAATTCTAATCTTCGAATCTTCGGGTGATTGCAAATCAATCGGCGATTTTATCACAACCGGTTCAAAAATACCGAGGCTCCTTGTGATAATCTCTACTCTACGGTTGTCTGCATACCCCATTTCGTTCTCTGTGGTCGTTCCCGATACCGGATAGCAATTCCGCCGTTTGCTGTCGATAGATATCCTTTCCTGATTTATTCCCCATACATCAACCAAGTATTCTTTTACTCTGCCGGCACGTCCGGCGGCAAGATTGCAGTCCGTGCCTTCGGTTGTCTTGTCGATATAACCCTTCAGGTTAATTTCTATTCCCGGATTATCAGCCATACGCCTGCCGATGATATTTAATATATCCTTTTGGATAGATATAGGGTCATCCGGTTCGTATGATGATTCGTAAGCGTCCTTATTCCTGATAAGTTTATAATATTCCGGGATTTCTGTTGAATTATCACCGAAGAATACCGCAGGCAATATAGGGCAGTAAAATGTGGCGAAATCCTGCTTAATAGTAACATCATTTTTGTCGGTAAGTATCTTTAATTCGGGCCTGGGTTTAACGGGAACCGTGTCTTCTTTGGGTTTCAGCACATAAACAGTATCTGTCCTGCTTAGAGTTTTCACATATATCGTAAAGTCGTCGGTTTCTTCGGTAGTATAAGCAGTGGATACTATGCCTTTGTGAAAGCCGGCATTTTCCGGGAAACTGGTAATTAGTTTTAGTGTATCGGCACTGTATTCAATTCTTTCCTTAACGGGCTTTTTGTATTCAACATCCGTATATTTTAAGGCTAATCCCAATTTAAGCGAATTAGCAGACCATTTATATCCCGGGATAAAATCTGTTTGCCCTATCAGGTAATAAACTTCGGGCACCAGCCATAGAGAACGGCTTTTATTTAGCGGAAGCCTGTAAGATACACCTGCTGTTAATCCCCCGAATACAGTCGAGAGGCTGTCGATACTGCCGGCGGTGATATTTCTGCGCCGCGTCTCGGTATCGACAAATACGCCGCTTTTCTCTGGCTTGCTGATTTCTTCATACTGGCTGAAGCCGTTTTGAACAATAATTCCAGCATGGCCCCCCAAATGAATGCTAAGCCCTTCGTAAATCCTAAGATTGATGGTCGGGTTGGCCGAAATATCCGAAAGTTTAACGCTAAGGTAATGCTTAAATTCACCTCCGGTTAATATGCCGTTTTCTTTGACGACAGTAGGCTCGTAAACAGTGAAAATACCCGCAATGTTATTGAAACCTCCCCTGAGGCTTATGCTCAGGTTCATCGGCAATGAATATTCATAAAATAATCCGGCGCTGTACCCATCAGACTTTCCAACTGTAAATCTCGGGCAGCAGTTAGGCACACCCGGTAACTGCGAAAAATCAGATTCGTGGTAATTCAGATTGTAGGAAAAGAATCCGCCGAAATAACTGCTGTCCGGTGGCTGGCAGTCGATTGTGAGTAGTGCTGTCAATAATAATAAAACTGATGTAAGACAGTGTCTCATTTAAAGTCCAAAATTCCAACAAATAATATCTTAATTTAAATAAATAGTACGAATTATCTATGTTTTTAATCCCAGCTGAATATTTTTCTTGTACTATTAAATTAGTTGCTCAGCTAAGGATGAACTGCTGTAAATTCATAATTGGCAAAATAAATCGGCTACTCCTGGTAGATGTCAATATTTCTTGAGCATATCGGCCACGGCCTTGTCGAATATTTTTCCTATCGGGTAAACGTTGAACCGGCTGTCCCAATAGGGTGTTTTGCTGTAAAACCAATTGAGTATGGTATTTGGATTTGAGGCAAATGCCGTATCCGTCTTCATTTTATATTCAAATTCAGATTTGACGTCAGGTTCATTAGCAAGCATATCCCTGGCCATTTTCTCCATTACGTAATGTTCGGAATATTCCTTTTGCTCGAAAACAGCGTTCATAAAACCCCAGTTCACAAATGAGCAGTAAGCCTTTGGCTCGAGCAGGTGGGCTATAATTTTTGCCGTATTCTGGTTCATACCGATAACATAAGAACCTGCAGGGAAGTCCCGTACTTCTTCGATGACATCTGTTTCGAATCCGGCAAGCATGTGCCTGCCTTCGTTTGGAGTCTGCCTGAATTGTACATTCCTGAATTTATATGAGCTTACATTAATTCTTACCGGTTCCATCAATTTTGTAAATTTTATACCGTGGAATGCCAGCTTGGCGGCCAGGAAACCGTATTCGGCCGGTATGATATAAGCTTCGGGAAGCGCAGCAAAATTAGCAGGAGTAAGTTTATTGAAAACGGGAATCCTGAATACCTTGGGCTGGCCGTTGTATTTTATCCATTCGCCACCGGTGAGGCTGCTTTCCACCACCTCGTAATCAATTCCAAGGAAATCCACAATAGTACTGTCTCTGTAAAGGTTGTTGAACGACAGCGGAAAAGGCTGTGCCCTGAAGGCAGGGCTTCGGGTGTAATCGTCGGCTTTGGCAATCAGGCTCTGCAGCCGGTTCTTTTCTTTTGCCAGGATTTCCAGGGTGTGCAGCAACATTTGGTATGTCGATTCCACTCTTGGCTTGTATGGCTTCAGCATGTGTGTTTCAATCAGCAGGCCCGGGCGGTTGAGCAGGGCTGTATATCCCTGCGAAAGCATCGGCGGAGAAGCCCAGCTTGTTATGCCGCTGCGGGGGTCGTGCCAATTCCTGAAGAAAATATAAGTAAATATCGGGAAACCGGATTTGACCATCATTGCTTTTATTGGTTCCAGATAATTCTCCGCCTGCCATACTGCCAATGCACTGTCTAAGTTGCCGCCCGATTCCAGGCCGTAGGTCAGCGTATATTGGTAATCGGCTCCGTCGGTGGTGTGGCAATCCACAAAAAAGTCGGGCTTCCATTCATTAAACAGACTAAGCCAAGCCTGCATTTCGGGTGCGTCGGCTTTCATATAATCCCTGTTCAGGTTCAGGTTCTGGGCTGTTGTGCGCCAGCCCATTTCGCGCGGGCCGTTTTGGTTTATCCTGTTGTATGGCCCAAAACGCTCATGGCCGTCAACGCTGAAAATTGGTATAAAGAGGATAGTAATATCTTCGGTAAGAGATTTCTCGAGTTTTCCGGTTACTAGATCCCTCATCAGCATCAGGCCGGCATCCTTGCCCTCGCTCTCGCCCGAATGAATGCAAGCCTGAACAAGCAAAATCAGGTTCCCGGTTTCTTTTACTTTTTCCATAGTAAAATTTCTTTTCCTGTCTAATATTAGCAGGGGGATATCTCTGCCCTGAGGGCTTTTGCCGAATACCGTATATTTTATGTAAGGGCTGCTTTTTTCGAGAAGCATGCAATACCTGATTGTCTCGTCGTACCGTGGCGTTTCAGTGCAGCCGGACTTTTCGTACCAAGTCTCGAGATCGGCCGCAGCAAGGTTTATCCCTAATAAGCAAAAAAGTGTGATTATAATATGAGAATTTTTCATTTTATACTTCATTATTATTTGAACCGAATAAGAAAAATAAATTTAACAAAAAACATCCACCAAAAAAAAACTCCTTTTTCTGAAAGTGTCATTTTGATTTTCGTATATTTATTTGTAGATTGAAATAATGATATTATTAATTAATTGCGTTAGTATATGAAAAAACTTTACTTGATCATCTCTGTAATCCTGGTGGTTTTAGTTATTTCCGGCTGCGGCGACAGCACAACCCAGTACACAAAAGTCCCCCAGAAAACATTCGAGAGAAAGCTTGACGATAAGAACATACTGATGGCAGTTACGGAAGTGTACGGAAATATGTACGACAACGTTACTGTGCGCTTTAATAACGGGATTACAGATATAGGTTCTGTTTCACTCTCTTATAGTACCCCCGACAGGAAAAACCTGACATTTACCAGCGGACTGCAAAGGCTTAATGTATATTTTATAACTATGACTGCTCCCACGTGGTTTGTGCCCGGCCAGGTGCATATCGAATGTGATTATTCAGACGGCCTTGGCGCCGGAACATATATTTTCAACGGCCTTATCGCCGCATGGACGCTGAATTAAATCTTTCTCGTAATAGTATTTATGAACCCTCAAATTGTTTTATATAAATAAACTAATTAATTCATTTACTGGGAGGTTTCATGCACCCTGTCACATTCAAAATTCAATACCCCGAAAATCTTTCGAGGGGGATGCTTCTTTTAAAAGCGTTTTTCGGTTTTCTATATGTTGGAATCCCGCACGGTATATGCCTGTTTTTCCTGGGAATAGCAAGTGCTTTCCTGCTTTTTGTTGCATTCTGGGCTATTCTGTTCACAGGAAAATTCCCGCGGGGCATGTTCGATTTCATTGTCGGCGTTAACAGATGGCAGTATCGTGTTAATGCATACACGATTTTTATGACTGATGTGTACCCTCCGTTCACAATGCAAAAAACCGATACAGACGCAGTCGAGTTCGATATTGCATACCCTGAATCGCTCAGCAGGGGCACACTGATTTTAAAAGCCCTTCTAGGATATTTTTATGTCATAATACCCCACGCAATATGCCTCGCTTTTATAGGTATAGGCGCATCTTTCGTTATTTTTATTTCTTTCTGGGCTATTCTCTTTACTGGCAGGTACCCCGAAGGCATGTTTCGCTTTGTGGAAGGCTATTACCGCTGGAGCGCCCGCGTGAGCGCTTATTTCTGGATGACCGACGTTTATCCGCCGTTTACGACCAGAGAAGTATAGGGAAGGCCGGAAAAATAATTTATCCCCCTGGCTCCGGCCACACGGGCATGCTTTTTTAACAAGTAGTGGTTAGCCAGGCACAATTCAGGAATACTACCATTATTTTGAGGCATCCTTCTGAGAGAGGATGCCTCAATGTTTTGCATTATTGTTAATGATAAGTTAGGGATAATATTTAGACACACGGCGTACGTCCGGGCGGGAGATGTAACTCGATGCCGATGGCGAAAGCCGCCGGTTGCGGATATGGTGTTGGTGTTATTTGGTACGTCAATTTGGGGAGATATGACAGATAATTTTAAATGTCCTGCACTTGTGGCGTCTATCTTTCTACTTTGCGGCAACAAACGGCTTGGGAAGTTACCAATAAAAAGAATACTTTTATTCTTTCACAAACATACCTGCATCAGACCCAAACCTGACGGTATCTACAATAGAAACCAAGCCAGAGAAATTTACTGGAAAAGATTCGTAATTAATTGAATGT
>DAINRZ010000127.1:2954-8607 GCA_036741575.1 Kapaibacterium sp. (SeqCode) | reverse complement strand
TGTTCAATCAAATTTAATCAAAATGGATTACTTTAACAAGTACGGAAATGAAATTAATAATTAGTTTTTGTACTTTTAATCCCTTTTAAAGTAAGACACATCAGTACACCGGCCCCATCACCCAAAAACTTTCTCAATAAATGACTGCAGGACGCCCGGCGACATTACTGCCGTGAGCACTACTCCGCTGATGGCGCCGTACATATGGGCATCGTGATTGATATTATCCTGGGCACGCCGAGCAGCAAAATGGCAGTAGGCCAGGTAGAGCACGGCAAATATCGGCGCCGGTATGCCCATAGGGAAAAATATTAAGCCGATTTTATTCTCGGGGTAGTAAAGGATGGAGCTGAAGATTACCGCCGAAATTGCCCCGGAAGCGCCCAGCGAGCGATAGCCGTAATTGTGCCTGTTTTTGGCAAGCGAGGGGATATCGGCCAGTGCCATGCTGGCAAAGTAAATTACAAAAAACTGCAGCGAGCCAAGCGGCGGATTGCCCGACTCGAAACGCATTGTGGCCTCGAGCAGGAACGCAAAAAAGTAGAACGACAGCATGTTGAACAACAGGTGCATAAGGTCGGCATGGATTAATCCGCTCGATATAATCGTGTAGTACTGCTTTTTCCTGAAAAACGATGCCGGGTGGAGTATCATCCTGTCTATCAGGTTGTTCCTGCCGTAAAGCGCCATCAGGCTTATTCCTATGGTAATTATGAACACTACGGTTGCCACCGGCGTCCTGTCGAATCCGATTAATTCATTCATACTCTGTTATTCGCCAATTTGTTTTAATTTTGAAATCAATATAATTACATTTTTCAGTTAACGGTTTTGGGATGAGTATAGTTTTTGGAAGCGGCATATTGGAGGAAATTTTCGGTGGTAAATTCGAACTGCTCGATACAGGCATGGCCGCAGGGCAATACAACATGGATTTCGATTACTCGCGGGCAATGGCAGTTGGCACTGGCAGCGCTCCCCCAATGCTCAGATTCTACGGCTGGAATCCGTGGACCCTTTCGCTTGGCTACAACCAACAGGAAGAAACGGTAAATAAAGAAGAACTGCAGCGCCGGGGCTGGGGGATTGTTCGCAGGCCTACGGGCGGCAGGGCCGTGCTCCATGCCGAAGAACTGACATATTCAGTTGTTGTAAATATCGGCGCGGAGAGGACAGCCCAAAGCCTTTACAGGGATATACACAGGCTTTTACTGGCAGGTTTGAAGCAGTTGCCCGGCTCGGCCCAAGTTGCCGATGAGATTGATTTCGAGAAGTCGCAGCATGATTTTAAGGATTTCTACAGAAATTCGGGATTTTCGGTTTCGTGCTTTGCCAGTTCGGCTCGCTACGAAATTGCATACCAAGGCAGAAAAATCGTAGGCAGCGCCCAAAGAGTGTTCGGCGATACACTTCTGCAGCACGGCTCGATACTTCTGGGCAGGGGGCATTTGCAGCTTGCCGGGCTGGCCAGGGCAGGCGACGGCGAAAGAAAAAAAGCCTTGGAAAAATACATCGAATCGCACAGCGTGTCACTATCGGAAATTTGCGGCAGGGAAATAACTTATGCCGAATGCTTAGAGAAAATTAAAGGAAATTTAGGCCAGTTAAATAATATTTAGTCATTTGCCGATTCATAATAATATAAGTTTTCGTAATTTAATGTTTTTTTTGGTGAAAGCTTTTGTTTAAGTTTTTAATTATAATATCTTTAATACTAATTGTATTAATGCTGGCTGCACGTTTCCTGCGGCGGCTGGCCGCTTCGTTCATTTCAGCAGCGACGGCAGTTGCGGGGGAGAAGAAAAAGGAATCCGGGCAGGATGTCGTTTATAACAGCGACGAAGTAGTGGTATTGAGAGGCGAATCGAAAAGTTTCAGCAAAGAGGAGATCAAAAATGAGCGATGAATCAAATGTAAATAGAAATACAGCCCCGGTAATAGCGGCAATCGACCTGGGCACAAACTCGTTCCACATGGTTATTGCCGCAGTGAATAACCGCGGGATGCTGGATATCATCAGCAGGGACAAAGAGGTAGTAAGGCTCGGCTCGAGCGGCGCCGACATGAAATACCTGCAGCCCGACGCATTAGAGCGCGGTATTAAAACCCTTAAGAACTTTGTAAGCATTGCCAAAAGCGAAAATGCCGATATCAGGGCAGTTGCCACCAGTGCCGTAAGGGAAGCCCTGAACCAGGAGGAATTCCTGATCAAGGCAAAAATTGAAACTGACATTACCGTGGAGGTAATCTCGGGCGAAGAAGAAGGCAGGCTGATTTATCTGGGGGCTTTGCATGCCCTGCCGATTATCTCGAAGCAATCGCTTGTCATCGATATCGGCGGCGGCAGCACCGAAACAATTATAGGCAAGGACGGCAATATCCAATACGTCAAGAGCGAAAAACTAGGCTCGATAAGGATGACGAAAAGGTTCTTCCCCGACGAAAAGATAACGAAAGCGCAAATCGACGATTGCAGGGAATTTATTATCGGCGAATGGGCCCCCATACTCGCCAAGATTAAAAAACAAGGTTTCGAATGCTGTGTGGGCACATCCGGAACTATTACAAATATAGCTTCTATGGCAGTTATGGCAGCCAAGCAGGTTGTACCCGATATACTCAACGGCGTTACTGTGCCGGCGGCCGATATCCTGCAGGTAATATCGGAAATCCTGAAATGCGAAACATCGAAACAGCGGGCCGAAATACCCGGCATGGATCCTGCCAGGGCCGATATAATCACAGGCGGCGCCCTGATACTCGAGCAAGCTATACTGAAGCTTGGTATCGAGAAAATTACACTTTCGGCTTATGCACTCAGGGAGGGCATACTTTTTGATACTCTCGAAAAACAGAAAGCAATTAAGGAATACCACCACCTGACACACCTGCGGTTCGAAGCTGTTTACAACTTGTGCAAGAAATTTAAAGTCGATATGAAACATGCCGAGCATGTCAAGGATATTTCGCTGAAGATATTCGACTGCCTGCAGCCGCTTCACCTCTTGGGCTATGCCGAGCGCGAACTGCTGGAATCGGCAGCTCTGCTGCACGATATAGGTTACCATATTTCGCACGACCAGCACCACAAGCACAGTTATTATATCATTAACCAGTCAGTTATGCAGGGCTTTACCAATACCGAAGCAGAGATCATAGCAAATATCGGCAGGTATCACCGCAAGAGCCATCCCAAGCGGAAGCACGAGAATTTCATCAGGCTCGACGAAGAAAAACAGCAGATCGTATGGTACCTTGCCAGTATACTAAGGATAGCCGAAGGTATCGACAGGCGGCAGCTACAGCTTGTGAAAACCGTAAGGGCCGAATTCAATCCGATTGATATTAATATTTATCTTGTCCCAAAGGACAAAGATGTTACTCCCGACATCGAGCTTTGGGGCGCCAACAGGCGCAAACTGATGATGGAGGAAGCTTTCCACAGGAAAGTCTATTTCTACCTGACAGATAGGGAAATTTAGGTATTAAGCAATAAGAGCAGTGCAAAGTTATAAACGAGCAACGGAATTTACAGTTGACTAAGATTAATTATTTCAATATTTTGAGTATAATTTTCTTTTTCATTTTTATGCTATAACACATCCTTATTCATATGATTTTTATGATTTATTATTAAAATTCCAGGATAAAAACGAGACATGGAAAACAGTGATAGTTCCGCTTCGTTGGGTGAGGATGCTAATACACCATATCAGACTAAACCTTATCTTCTTGAATAATGACCATAAAAATTAATGAATGCGGAAATTTTCTTAGACGCAATCTCCTGAGCAATTTTCAATACCACTTTGTGGGTTTGATTTCTCGAAGCTTGCTTCGGGATTGTTCATTATGTGTAATAAAATTAAAATGTTTGACGGCGCGAAATAACTCTTTCCCCTACTCACCCTCTCCTTTATACCTAAGCCAGCTCGTTTTGCCGTACGCGCTTGTAATATCGGATATCCTGGATGTATAGCCCAGGGAACTAAAATCGTAGTCGAGCGGCAGCCCGCAACCCGATCCCACATAGCCCGGCGCAGGCCTGCCGAGGTTTTCTTTCCACCAGGTGTCGTCGAACCATACTTTAACCACTTCCATATCGCAGGAGTCGTCGGTATATACTTTGGCGCCTTCAGCCATCAAAGGCCAAATGTATTTTATACAGTCCTTTATCGACGAAGTTAGGTCAACATCGAAAAAAGCAAATGCAACAGGCTCTTTTAAGTTTTTTAATGAATCTGAGAAAAATCCTTTATTGAATTCACAAACTTCAATTGCCCCGTAATTTGAAATATTACTCTTAACTTCATCCAAAGTACCTTCGTACATACCTTTTTCATAGTAGCCGTAAATTTGCAAATGGGTGTAATCCCTTACCAAATCGGTTTCTTCGTCGGGCAACCCCTCGAAGGAATCGCAAACGATGAGCTTTCTGCCGGCCAGCTTGCATGCCAGCGAAAGCGTCACCGAAGTGCTGCCCTTGAATGCGCCGCATTCCACGACAACTCCTTCAATTTCTTTTGGAATACTTAAAATCTCCTTTGCTAAAACAGTATGGTAGAGAATATTAGTAGCATTAGTTACATGTTTGCTTTGTTTATGTATCATTTTTACCAGTTTTTTTCTGTCCCGTTTCCTGATTCCATACCAACTGCCGTAACTGCCGTTAATAAACTCGGATTCTACTGCTGATTTAATAAAAAAATTACCAAAATATTTGTGGAAACCCCGCTTAACAAAAAAACTGCACGAAAAAAAAGCAAAAAAACACTTGACTGCCTGGGCAAAAAGCCAATAAATATAAGAAAATCCGGTTTTTAGCGTACCATTAATTACTTTAAATATATTTTTTTCCATTAATCCCTATAAAATACTTTTATCAAAAAAATAAATATAATCAATTTATAGTACGTTCAAAAAAAGTATGGTTCAATTAGTTTGGCTAATAGTGCAACATTTCATAGATTTGTTTTTTTGGGATAGTTAAAAAATCAAATAAGGCGGATATGATAGTAAGAGAGTTGATCAACCCTAAGAGTATTGTTATTGTTGGAGCATCGAATGATATTTCGAAACCGGGCGGCAGAATACTTAAAAATATAATCGAAGGCGGATACAACGGCCAGCTATACGCCGTAAATCCAAAAGAAGATATTGTGCAGGGCATTAAATGCTTCAAAGAAACCAGCCAGTTGCCCGATGTGGAGCTTGCAATCATAGCAATTGCCGCCAAATATACACCCGAAACAGTTGAATCGCTCATAAATGAAAAAAGTACCAAAGCTTTCATAGTTCTTTCTGCCGGTTTCAGCGAAGTTGGCAGCGAAGGTAAAATCCTCGAGCAAAAAGTAGCAAAATTAGTAAATGACGCAAACGGCTCGCTAATAGGCCCCAATTGCATCGGCGTGCTAACACCAAGGTATATGGGATCGTTCGCCGGGCCAATCCCCAAACTGGATAAATGGGGTGTCGATTTTGTATCGGGTTCGGGTGCAACAGCAGTTTTTATATTAGAGACTGCCATACCTATGGGATTGACCTTTGCCAGCCTGTTTTCCGTTGGCAACAGCGCTCAGATAGGTGTCGAAGATGTCCTGGAATACTGGGACAACACCTACGACCCTGAGATAAGCCCAAGGGTAAAAATGCT
>DAINRZ010000127.1:0-2944 GCA_036741575.1 Kapaibacterium sp. (SeqCode) | reverse complement strand
TTACCTCGAGAAAATAGACAATCCTAAGAAATTCCTGGCACATTCACAGTCATTGATAAACAAAGGGTGCAGGATATGCGCCATAAAAGCAGGTATGACCGATGCCGGCTCGCGCGCTGCATCCTCGCATACGGGAGCGTTAGCCGGTTCGGACGATGCTGTGCATGCCCTCTTCCGCAAGGCGGGAATAGTGCGCTGCTATAGCCGCGAGCAACTCATTTACACTGCCGGGGTTCTGATGCACAGGCAATTGAGAGGCAAGAACATTGCCGTTATTACGCATGCCGGGGGGCCCGGCGTTATGCTTACCGACGCCTTATCCAAAAGCGGTATGAACGTGCCCAAAATTGAAGGCGAAAAAGCTGATGAACTGCTAGCCCAGCTTTTCCACGGATCCGCAGTCGGCAATCCGATAGATTTCCTGGCAACGGGTACCGCAGAGCAGTTAGGCCTTATAATCGATTATGTGGAAAACCATTTCGATCATATCGACGGCTCTGTGGTAATTTTCGGCACACCGGGCCTGTTCGACGTCAAGCCTGTTTACAGGCTGCTTCATAATAAAATGAAAACGTGCAAAAAGCCTATTTACCCTGTGCTGCCGAGCACAATACTTGCCAAAGAAGCAATCGAAGATTTCCTGTCGCTTGGCAGGGTGAATTTCCCCGAAGAAGTAAATCTCGGCTGGGCAATCGCCAGGGTTTATAATACGCCCAAGCCTTCCGAAAACGAAGGCATTCCCGAAGTTGATATCAAAGAAATCAGGAAAGTAATAGAAAGCGCCGAAAACGGCTACCTGCCTCCCGAAAAAGTTCAGTCCCTGCTTGATGCAGCCGGAATAAGCCGAGTGGGCGAAGCCGTGGCGCTCAACAAATCGGACGCCGTATCGCATGCACGCCGGCTGGGTTATCCGGTGGTAATGAAGGTCGTTGGGCCGGTTCACAAATCGGATATCGGCGGTGTGTCTTTGTTTATTGGCAGCGACGAAACAGCAGCCAAAGAATTCGACAGGTTGATGGCAATACCCGAGGCAAAATCAGTGCTAATACAGCCTATGCTGAAAGGCATCGAGCTTTTTGCTGGCGCCAAGAAGGAAGCCGGTTTCGGGCACTTGGTCATGTGCGGTATGGGCGGGATTTTTATTGAAATCCTGAAAGATGTAACCAAGGCTTTAACGCCTGTAAGCATGCCCGAAGCTTTAGAGATGATAAAAAACCTGAGGTCGCGGGGCCTTATTGAAGGCGCCAGGGGCCAGCGGGGAGCCGGCAAGGAACTTTTCGCCGAAGCAATCGTCAGGCTCTCTGCATTGCTCGAAGCAGCCCCCGAGATTGCCGAGATGGACCTGAATCCGCTTATCGGCACACCGGAATACGTCACAGCCGTAGATGCCAGGATTAGAGTGGAGAAATAAGCCTGATTGCAATAACACTCTGCCAAGGCACACCACTGAATTTGCACATGACGAAGCGGATTCGGGCACAGGCATTTAATACATAACACTGTGTCAGGATTAAAATATTGGGATCAAATTAATATTATTCATTATTGAACACGGCTTTCTATTCAATATTAGCACAAAGAAAATTCATTTTCTGTTGATTTCCGGGCTGAACTAATGAATTTCCGTTCCAGAATCCGGGCAAGCAAGTCAAGAATAGTCCCTTCGTAAGGGTAGACTCACTCTGCTACCTTCAAAGGGTTACTAAGACTCGCTTTTAGTATATATTCGCCGGCTAATCCAGTACCAAATTACATAGCCTCCAAAAGTAAACCGTGCAATTTTAAGCGCTTAAAATAAATACACAATGGATGAATATAATATTTATATCAATCCCACATTGTTGATTCGATTCTCCGAAGCTTGCTTCGATAAACAAATATACTTCTATGATGCCCCGAATCTTGCTTCGGGATTGTTCATTTCAAAAATGCAGAAACAGCAGCCTGCTTTCCGGTTACCGAATGGTTACCTGATTACCCTGAACATTGAATAATAATTATTAATTCCAGATTTCAGCCTCAGGTAGTAAACACCTGACGAAATTTGGCGTAAGTCAAAATTGTTGTCGTTGCCGGGCGATACTTTGCCGGATAGAATAACCTTGCCGGTAATATCGAGTATGTCGAAATCCATCCCTTCGGATGCTCCGCCAGGCAAGCCTATATTAAAGGTACCGTCGTTAGGATTGGGGTAAACGATAATGGCCGTGGCCTCATCAAATTCTTCGAGCACGGCATCGATGAATGAATTAAGTGGAATCTCAAGATTAACTTCTTTATTGAAATCGCTGATAACGACATCCTCCTCGTAGATATCGTAACCGACCTTGTCGGCAACGACTTTGTATGTCCCGTTATCGAGATTTTCCATAGTAATGCCGCCTTTGTTGTCGCTGAAATCATATTTTCTTACTTTGTCGTTTTCATCTACTGTAAAAGTCATTGCACCCGACACCTGCTTCTTTGCCATAGGTTCATCGCCCTTGCCACCGCCTGCGGCGCCGGTATAAATGAAAACATTGCCTGTAATCTTACCGTTTGCAATGTCTTTCCCGGGCAATTCCTTTACTTGAATTCTATGGGGGCCGCTTTGTGTGGAGCTTTCAACGCTAATCCTGGTAGCAAGCATCCACGACCTGAAAGTAGTCGAATTCACCTTATAGTATCCCGGGATATAAGCCGATGTGTCGGGAACAGCAAGTAAAACGTAATTGCCGGGAGTTACTGATGTAAATTCAAAAGAGCCTTTCGATTCGACAGCATCATATGTTATGGCATCGTAAGTGCCGCCTTGCCCCTGCTTGGCCAGATATAGCAATACCACAAATGCGGGCAGCCTGTCCCCTGCTTCGTTTGTCACCGTGCCGTAAATCCTGTTGTCGGCTTTCGGCTTTTGCGATAGTGTAAAGTTGATATTTGCAAGGTCGCCGGCCAGTTCGATAGG
>DAINRZ010000126.1:0-8652 GCA_036741575.1 Kapaibacterium sp. (SeqCode) | reverse complement strand
TTGTGCATTTAGGTTTTTATTTTATTGCAGGGGTTTATTGAAGCTTTTTAAGAAAATACTCATAAGGTTATTCCTGGTTCTGGTTTCCTTGCTGGTATTTATTTCCCTGCTGCTGATATTATTTACACAGGTAAGCCCTTTCCGCGGTTGGCTTGCCGATATGGTACTGAGCTTCGTTAACGACGGCCTCGAAGCCGAGATCTCCGTTTCCGACCTATACCTCAATCCCTTCTCGGGAGTGGAAGTGTGGGATGCCACTATGGTTGCCGGGGGAGATACACTGGCATATGTGGAAAAGATTACGATAGACGCAGACTTCTTCGATTTGCTCGGCGGTAAAATAACGGTAACAAGGCTGGAACTGGATAATCCAAGGATTTTACTTGCCCGAAAAGAAGGCGCCGAAAAATGGAACTTCGAAATGATTGCCCGCCCCGGCCCCGAAGAGCCGCCTGGGCCACTGCCCGAGCTTGTTTTCGATATTAAAAACCTCGCATTAAATAATGCTTCTGTAAGAGTCAGAGACCATAATACCAGCGATTCTGCCGCGGGCAAAATTAATTTCACGGATATCGATGTCCGTAACCTGAATTTAATACTCGATGCTTATGCCAACCTTAAAGAGCTTGGCTTTGCAGCCGATATCAAGTGTATTGCTTTCAAAGAAAAAAAATCCGGATTTGAACTGAAGAATCTCTCATTGAAAGCAAAAGCAGGTAAGAACGGCTTTGAATTAACAAGCCTTGGAGTTAAGACTCCCAATAGCAACCTGATGCTATCTGCCAAAGCAGAAAACGTCAACCTGTTCGATAGCATTACAGAATTTAGCCTGGCTTCGGGCAAATATAATTTAAATATTAATTTCGATAAACTAAGCCCCAAAGATGCCGGATATTTTATTGATGTACCCGAAAATTTGAAGGATGGAATCAGCCTTGAAATAGATGCATGGGGAACACTGGCCGAATTGTCTGTCGAAAAATTCCTCCTGTCATATGGCATTACTGAAATAGGTTTCAAAGCTTCAGGTACCAATCTTGCTATTGACAGGCTTAGAAAGTTGAATATCGATTGTGATAAGTCTAATATTGAAATGAATGATTTGGAGCAAATCCTGCCGCATGATATATATTCTTCGATTCCGGCTTTGGAATTTGCTTCAATAGAAACCTTATCAGCTTCATATTCAGGTGGTGAAATTATTACCGATTTCGACATTAAAACCGGTTCAGGTACCGTAAAGGGCAATGCCGGGCTGAATATTGAAGATGAAATTTATAAGGGGAGAGTATTCGCAGAGAATCTTAATATCTCTGGTTTATCCGGTTCACCTTCATTGGAGAGTAGCATAAGCGCAGAAATTGATTTTAGCGGCAGAGGATTCGATTTGGCTGCAATGGAAACAAAAGTTAAAATTAATTCCACTGCATCAAAGTTATTGGAATATGGCTATAATGGATTGAAATTATCGGGCAGAATAAGCAAAGGGATTATTTATGCCGACACTCTCGTTGTAGCATTTGGTAAAGCCGGCGGAAGCGATAATCCCGAATTTAGCGATACTGAATCCGGCTCGCTCAGCTTCAATGGGTTTATTAGCATGAAAAATCCATCGCTCCCTGAGTATAATGGCAGTCTTATTCTAAATTATATAAATCTTATGGATTTATTAAAGGCCCCGGATGCACCAGCAAGTATCAGCGGGGAACTTATGATAGAAGGCAGCGGTCTAAGCCTCGATGAACTGAACGGAAAAATTACTGCAGACATTAATTACCTAGAGTTCAGGGACAAAGCTTTTATGCCGTTCCGGATTGAGACCGGATTCGAAAGCAAGGGGCAGAGCAGAAAACTAGATATAGCATCATCTTTTATGGATATTTCTGTAACTGGTGATTTCAACTACGATAACCTTATCAGCCTGATAGAAACTCAGGGCAGTTACCTTGCCGGTTATATCGGCAGGAAAGTTTACGATGTCGATTTCGGCAGGCAATCCGATTCACTAATGCCCGAATCCTTAGTTAAGCTTGACGGGTTCAAACCGTTCGACCTGAAAATAAAAGGCCAGATACGCGATTTATCACCAATGGCGGCCTTTCTGGAATCTACCAAATTAGTACTTAATGCGGGCCTGGATATTACTGTTAATGTAACTGACAGCGCAAGTTCTGTTCGTATCGACAGCCTGGTCATAAACAATTTCTTTTTTGAAACCCAGGGGATTAACCTGGCTGTCAGGCCAACAAAAATAAGGTCTTCCCTTGCGATGGATATAAGGGATTCTTCGCTGCACCTCACCAACCTGGGGCTAAGCCTGGCAAGCAAAAATGCCATAGTTTTTAACGGGATGAATTTTTCGAATCCCTTTGTAAGGCTCGATATTGCCGACGATGTAACTAATTTCAGGATATCGGGCTCGTATGGCAGCGATATTGCAGCTGCTGCCGAAGGCTCTGTTACTCTTAGGAATAAAAGAATAGATTTGAACCTCGAAAAACTGAATGCATCATACAAAAAGTCCATTAATTACTATAATACGAAGCCGATCACCGGCGATATTACTTCTTTCGGTTTCAATATCAGCAGTTTCGAAATTGCCGGCGATTCGGCGGACACAGTAAGTATTTCCGGGAAATTCAACGACTTTGTTTCGAACGACGTAAAACTCAGGCTGGCAAACCTCTCGCCCGGAGCATTCAGCGCTGTTTTACCCGAAAGTGTGGCAGCTATCCTGAAAAGAGTAAAGGGAAAAATTGAAAATCTCGAATTGGTAATTAACGATTCTTTAATAAATCCCGATATCAAATTGCATTTGCAAAGCAGTAACCTGCTAATCGATAATATGCCGGTAGGTTCGCTGCAAGTTTTCCTGCATCACAGCAATGCAATTGTTAAGGGAAGCGCCGGGCTTGTCCGCCGTACAGAGAAGGATTTTCGCAAACTGCTGTCAATTGACATTAATTCGCTTCCTGTCAACTTGTCGCTGAAAGGTGTAAAAGACCGGATTCACGAGCGCAGCCCGCTAAATGCATCAGTATATACCGACAACCTGCCGCTTCATATGTTTGCACCCTTCATGGCTGGGATAGCAGATAACCTGAAGGGCAATCTGAACTTTAGTGTAGATTTGTTTGGAAGCCTAAACGAAAACATCAGCTACAGCGGCAAGGTAAAAATAAACAATGCGTTTTTCCATTTGGTGCCGAATAATATGAGCTATTTTGCCGATGCTGTTATCGAACTGAAGGAAAATAACCTTGATGTAAAGAATATTGAAATCAGGAACACCCCCAACGACCTGGCGAAAGGCAGGCTGAACCTGAAAGGGAGCATCGGGCTTAAAGAGTTTTCGCCAATATCTATGAATGCTTATGTCCAATCCAGGGGTTTCAAAGTGATGAGCCAGGCATCTGCTGCTTCCATGCCTTCACTGTTCGGCGACATAATAATCTCCACAGGGCCCGAAGACATTTCATTTTCCAGCGACTTCTATTACTCTACATTGATCGGCAGTATCAATATCGATTATGCCAGGTTGTTTATGCCAAATAAACGCTCTACAAAGTCAACAATATCCAAAATAAAGTATGAAGTTGTCGGCAAGAAAATTAACGTCGCACTCGAAGACTCTTCGAAAACCGAAAAACTCAGTGAAGAAAATTTTGTAGAGCAGAAGCAAAACGGAAACGGCGAAAATGCAGCCACTGGTAGCTTTTATGATGGTATGGCCATGGACCTGGACATAAAAATTACTAAACCAATATATATGGACATGGACTTGTTTTCGCTGCTTTTTACACAAAAACTCACCGCAGAAATTGGCGTGCTCGATCAATCGACAGGCCTGAAATTCTTTAAGGAGAGGTCTTCGGGCGATGCCAGGCTTTACGGCGAACTGGAACTGAAGAAAGGCTCTAAGCTTAGCTTTATAAAAGTTTTTAATACCGACGGTACAATATCATTCCCAACCGGAAACATGGGCGACCCTTATCTGAATCTTTCAGCCGAGTATAACGGTGTTACAGATATTAACAACACGCAAAGAAGTTACAAAGTTACTTTGAAGATTACCGGCAGCAAGGATATGCCCAAAATAGATTTCAATTATTCAATAGATAACGAACCTGCAACAGGCGATTCGACAAAGATTCGCGAAGATGCATTATTTCTTCTGATTGCGGGAAGAACCAAGGCGGAATTGTTTTCTTCGGGCGGAGCACAGGCCAATATTGTCAACGAACTTGGCAATACAGGTCTTTCTACAGCGGTCAGTACTGCCCTTAGCCAGATTCTCGCCGGCACTATAATCAGAAGCGCCGATATAGAGCTTTCGGAATCATGGGAGGAAACAAAACTTAAGCTTTCCGGGCAACTGGTTGGCTACGTGGGGTGGAAACTCGGAGGCAACGTTGCCGACTTTATGGGAAATAACGAAATTACAATTGAATTGCCTCTCGATTTCCTGCTGAGCAATGCTTTGTTTCAGTTTACATGGACAACTAATACAGAAACTCTTATTA
This sequence comes from Kapaibacterium sp. (SeqCode), assembly GCA_036741575.1. Lineage (GTDB taxonomy): Bacteria > Bacteroidota > Ignavibacteria > Kapaibacteriales > UBA2268 > DAINRZ01. Next base: position 4,129 of record DAINRZ010000126.1, on the reverse strand, counting down.
GCAAGGACCAGAAAAAAGGCGAATTTAAGCTGAAATGGGGCATCAGTTACTGACATTATTATAAGTTAAAAATATTCCTTTTTGCCCTTTAGCAATTAATACTTTAATTGCATGTTGAGAAATGAAATATTCTCGTGAAATTTGGGTTTAAAAAATTAAAGAGGAAAAATGTTTGGATTTTTTAAGAAACGCACTGAAAAACCTTCGGTTACAGATGAAGACAAAAAATGGATTGAAAAAAATATTTCCGGTTATATTGAACAATTTGGCCTCGATCATCTCGAGAAAAGCCCTTTTTTAATCCCCGAATATGAAATTTTTCCATATTCGAACCTGAGGGATGGTGAACAACTCGATAACTTGTTCAAACAAGTCTGCCGAATATATGATATTGATCCTAATGAAATAGACCTTGTCATCTTCGAGGATGTGAAGAGTAAAACCTGGTTCAGGGGAGAAAATGTACCTGTTCAAATAAAAAAAAGCGACCCTTTAGGAATTTATGTGAAGAACCACCTGAAAGATCAAAAAAAGTACAAGGTTTTATTAGCAAAATCTAATTTTAAAAATATTTGGTCTCTGATTGCAACACTGTCTCACGAACTGGCCCATGTAAAACTCCTGGGGGAAGGCTATATGGCCGATAACACGCCAGATTTGGAGCCTTTAACCGATCTTGCTTGTATTTTCTTTGGGTTTGGTTTATTTCTGGCGAATTCGGTTATATCCAAAGATGATTATTGGATGAGCAGGCAGGGTTACATCCCTAACGAGATGATAAGCTATTCCAACGCCCTGCTATGCTATATTACTGGCAAAAAAGCAACTGACTATGCTGAATACTTAAATGAAAATACACATGATATTTTTTTGAAGGACTTTCAATATCTTGTAAATACAAATGACACTGCTTTGGATAAGGAAAGAGTTTCCGAGCTTAGTAGGAAATTCAATTTATGGGAAGATTACGATAAATGCTTAGACGACAGGAAATACCGCGAAGCCTTAGACTGTTGTATTGAATTGCTTGCTATCGACAACAAAAATATTTATGCTGTCAATGGTTTAGGTTATGTAAAAATGTTGATGAATCATTTTGACGATGCGATAAGTGATTTTAATTCGGCTATTGATATCAATCCATATTTCGATTACGCCTATTCAAACCGTGGGCTATGCAAAATGTTTGTCGGAGATATTGAAGATGCTTATTTTGATGTTTCCGTGGCTTTGGATATGAATCCCGACAACTCATTTGCATGGCGCAACATGGGTATTTTCTATTATAAAAAAGGGGGCTTCAGTGATGCAATAGACCATTTCATGAAAGCAATTGAAATCGATGATAAAACTGAAGTTATTTACTATTGCCTAAGTATGGCTTACCAAAAAACAGGTGAGATTTCAAAAGCAAATGAATATTTGGAGAAATCAAGGGAAATGAAGGAAAAAACCGAAGAATTGGAAGGCCTGCTGAAATAAATATATCTTTGCAGCTACCAAAATACTGAAAGGGATACCGGCATAAAACCAGTACCCCTTTTGAAAATCAAATTAGAATGATATTATTTATTAATCAATTCCATTGCTTCTTTGATAGTAGCGGTTACGTGGTCGGCAGATTTCTTGAGCATTGCCAGTTCGTCGTCGTTAAGCTTCAGCTCCAGGATTTTCTCCATGCCGCCCTTGCCAAGTACAACAGGCACACCAACAACGACATCGTTGTAGCCGTATTCGCCCTGCAGCAGCACCGAGCATGGTAATATCCTCTTCTGGTCGTTGACAATCGATTCGACCATCTGCACTGCAGCAGCAGCAGGTGCATAATAAGCGCTGCCTGTTTTCAGGTAACCAACTATTTCGCCGCCGCCTTTGGCAGCACGGTCGCAAATAGCATCCATTCTTTCCTTAGGAATCAGGTCGGTAACAGGGATACCGGCAACGGTTGTAAACCTGGGCAGGGGAACCATTGTATCGCCGTGGCCGCCGAGTATCATGCCCTGAATGTCCTGCATTGATACGCCGAGTTCCATCGAAATAAACGAACGGTAGCGGGCAGTGTCGAGTATGCCTGCCATGCCGAACACCTTCTGGCGCGGAAGCCCGGTCTTCTGCATTGCTACATAAGTCATTACGTCCAATGGATTGGATACGATGATATAATATGCATTGGGTGAGTATTTATAAGCATTTTCGATGCACGAAGATACTATTTCGGCATTTTTTATCAACAGGTCGTCTCTGCTCATGCCGGGTTTGCGGGCCAGGCCGGCAGTCTGGATAACGATATCGCTTCCTTTTGTAACCTCGTAATCGTTAGCTCCGTAAACTCTCGAATCCGATTCCATAATCGGCATGGATTCGTACATATCCAGGCCTTTGCCCTGGGGAATACCGTCGAGTATATCTACCAGGTATATGTCTTTGGCCAGTTCTTTGTTTGCAAGAAGCTGGGCAGTGGTGGCGCCAACATTTCCAGCACCAATTACAGTGATTTTCATATTCTATTTACTCCGATTTAATATATATAATTCTATTTTTTGTAGCGGACTTACTGATTATCAGCCCACAAGCATTCCCATGGGCTGATAATACCAGATAATAATTACGCGCCTACAAGTTTTTTGTATTCAGGTGTGGGCAGCGATTTCGGCCTTGTGATGGCATAGCCCATTGCGCGTGCAACTACTGCCTGCGAGCAGATGCCCAAAGCCCTTGAAATACTGAACAATACTGTATAGTAGCTGAATTCTGTCATACCGTAGTGGTAAATTAATGCGCCCGAGCCAGCATCGACGTTTGGCCACGGATTTTTAATTTTGGTAACCTGCTTCAATACTGTAGGAACAACGTCGAATACACGGGCAACTGTCTGGAATACCGGATCGCTAGTGCAGTACTGTTTGCCGAATCCCAGGAAAGCAGTGAACCTTGGGTCGGTAACCCTAAGAACAGCATGGCCGTAACCTGGGATAACTTTACCAGAGTTCAATGTTTCCCATGTCATGTCTTCGATTTGCTTTTCGGTAGGCACGCCGCCGAATTTTTCCATAGTTTCGATAACCCATCCGAGGCATTCCTGGTTAGCAAGGCCATGGAGCGGGCCTGCAAGGCCGTTGAGGCCAGCCGAGAGTGAATAATAAAGGTCAGAAAGAGCCGAACTGACGGTTGCAGCCGAGTAAGCGCTGACGTTGCCGCCTTCGTGGTCGCAGTGCAAAGTCAGGTATAGCCTCATCAGTTTCGAGAATTCGCCGTTGGGGTCGCCCAGGCCGAGCATGTGAACGAAGTTGCCGCCCCAGTCCTTGGATTTATCAGATTCAATCCTTGGGCCTTTGCCGAACCTTTTACGATAAACATAAGCGCCTATAGCCGGAAGTTTGGCAATGATATTAAGAGCGTCCTCGTAGGTGGGATCCCAGTAATCGTCTTTCTTCATACCTTCGGCATAGCGTTTGGCATAAATCGAATCTCTCTGCATAACAAGGATAGCCGTATTAAACATAGCCATAGGATGAGAATCGGCGGGCATGGCATCCAGGACGTTCCAAACATAATCGGGCACATCTTCGCGGGCTTTAAGGTCTGCCTGGAGTTCCTTCAGTTCAGCTTCATTGGGCAGTTCGCCTGCCAAAAGGAGCCACAGAATTTCTTCGGGGATTTTTTCAAACAGGTCTTTAAGCTCGATTCCACGGATGATCAAACCTTTGTCGGGAGGAACTTCCGAAGTGTCGCATACCAACCCTTTTACTCCGCGCAAGCCTCCATAAGCCTGAGCCAGAGTAACCTTCGATACTTCTTTTTCCCCGTGTTCCTTTACAAAAGCACCGATTTCGGCTTTTTGCTTCGGCAGAATTTCTGCTAGTTTTGATTTGAGCGTTGACATAATAGAACCTTCCTAAAAAATAGATTAAACATTAAGCTCATTACTAAATTTATTATATAGTAATTCTTATTCAGCTTTTTCAATAACTTACAGTTTTCGATAAATAAACTGCCCATTATAATCATTTGTTAATCGTAAAACATCAGTTGTGTTTTGTTTGTTCCTATTGCCGGTCGCTCATATCTAACCATAATAATTATAAAATACTTAATCCAAACAATCTGCTCTTTTGGCCGATACCGTTTA
>DAINRZ010000125.1:0-8686 GCA_036741575.1 Kapaibacterium sp. (SeqCode) | reverse complement strand
AGCAGGTCGTCCTGTATCTGGAAAGCTATTCCCAGGTTAATCGCAAAAGAATTTAAGGCTTCGATGCGTTCGGCGTCAGCCGAAGCACATAATCCACCGATTTTTGCTGCGCCTGCCAGCAGCCGCGCCGTTTTTTTGTCAATCATTTCAATATACGAGCCGAGGCTTACCTTTGCGGCGCTTTCGTATTCCATGTCGAGTGCCTGGCCCTCGCACACCTCTACGAAAGCATCAGTAAAAGCCGAAACAATACCGGCGTATTCTGGCAAGTGCCGGTATTTACCGAGCAGCCTGTATCCATAAGCAGCCATAATGTCGCCGCACAGAATAGCAACAGGTTCGTTCCATTTTTCATGAATAGTCTGCTTGCCGCGCCTCAGTGGCGAGTTGTCCATAATATCGTCGTGAACAAGAGTAAAATTATGCAGAATCTCGAGCGCACAAGCCGCTTCGAGCGCAAACATTGGCTCGCCCCCGGCAGCGCCGCATGCCATCATGGCCAGCACAGGCCTAATCCTTTTGCCCTTGCCCGAAATAATATAGTGGAAAGGCTCGTAAACCGAGGCAGGCTGCCTGCCAAAGGCTATTTTTTCAAGAATGGCGTTAGCCTGTTCCGAGAATTTGTCGTAGGACTGCTGGTAATCACTCATATTCAGTATTTCCTGTTATTTTTTTTGTTCTTGCTTTGTTTGGCCTCATCGAGCCACATTTCTTTGTTTTTCAGAAAATATTCTTTTGCCGCTTCATATTCATTGGGGATATAACCTTCGAGAATAGCTTCTTCGATGGCAGTTTTAATATATCCCACCGCAGGCGATGGCGCCAGGCCGCATAAATCCATAATTTCCTCGCCCCGCACCGGCGACTGGAACTCCCTGAGCTTATCCTTTTCCTGCACCTCGATTACTTTGGCAGCAACTCTTTCGTAGTTATCCAGGTATTTTTTCGACAGCCTGGGATTATTTGTCGTAATATCGGCACGGCACAGCACAAACAAATCCTCGAGTGCATCGCCGGCCTGGAAAGCCAGCCTCCTGATCGCCGAATCCGTCACTCCTTCGTCCACCAGTGCCATTGGCCGCTGGTGCAGCCTGACCAGCCTTTCCACATACCCAAGCACATCCAGCGGCAGCTTCATCCTTCGGAATATCCGCTCCATATGCTTTGCGCCAAGGTCTTCGTGGCCGTGGAAACTCCACCCCGAGCCGGGTATCAGTTTTTTCGTTACCGGCTTTGCAATATCGTGTACCAGCGCTGCAAACCTAAGCCAGAGTTTATCCGTTACTTTCGAAATATTATCGAGAACCTTGAATGAATGCAGCAACACATCTTTGTGTGCGTAAACCCTGCCCTTGTCCTCGGCCTGGTTGTTGCCCGCCATTTTGTGCAGTTCGGGGAAAACAAACTTCAACAGGCCTGTTTCGAACAGGATATTCAATCCCGAGGAAGGCTGTTCCGTTGCCAGGATTTTCAGGAATTCGTCAGAAATTCTTTCCTGAGAAATAATACTGATACGCGAAGCCATTTTTTTTATGGCAGCGATACATTTTTCCTCTACTCTAAATCCAAGCCTTGCTGCAAAGCGCGCTGCTCTCATCATACGCAGCGGGTCGTCGCTAAAAGTCGCCTCGGGCTCCAGTGGGGTACGCAGGATGCCGTCCCTCAGGTCGGCAATACCACCAAAAAGGTCAATTATTTCGCCCAAAGTAGATTTGTTAGCCGAAGCCGCCATGGCATTAATTGTAAAATCGCGGCGTTTCAGGTCGTCTTCCAGCGTGCCTTCGGCAACAATGGGTTTTCTGGAATCGGGCATGTATTCTTCCCTGCGTGTGCCCACAAATTCAATTTTTATATCGCCGACGGGCACCATAGCTGTCATAAACCTGTTGTAAACTACCGGCTTCGACTTAAATAGCCTTGCTGTTTTTTCTGCAAAGCCGATGGCATCGCCAACTATAGTAAAATCGAGGTCATTTCCGGGATTGCCCATGAAATAATCGCGCACGAATCCGCCGACGGCATATACCCTTAGGCCTTCTCTGTCGGCCAATTCGCCGATTTTTTCGATAATCGGATTATCTATAATAATTCTGACACTTTTTTCTTTTTGCTTTGCAGCAGTCTTTTTAATATTTTTCTCCCGAAATTGAAACCTTAATCTTTATCATGTATTATAACTGCCCTGAAACTATATAGTTGCGCATCGGGGTTTTTGTAATCATTTTTGCCGAGTCCTGCCTTCAGGCACAGATTTTCCAGGAAAGTTTCGGTATCCCAGTTCCTTTCGGAAGCGACCTGCGGCAGCAAAAGGCCGCTTGCATTGCCAAGCCTGATATACAAGCCGTCCCTGCCGATTTGTATAAGCCCGGTATCGAGAATACGGATCATACGCGAAAGTATCGTCACTTCGTAACCGAGGCTTTTCATCTCATCCCTTTCAATAGGCCCGAATCTATAATCCCGCATCGATGCAAGCTTCGAAGTCTCCTTGATTTCATCTATAAGCGGCAGGCCGGTGTATAAGTGGCCCATACACCCGCGCAGGTTTCCGTCTTTGGTAATGGTTACGAAAGTGGCGTAATTCTTTGTCAGTTCATCGAATCCAGGCCCTGGCTCCAATGCATCATCCTTTCCGTAAACAGCATTCCTAACACCCGCTTTGGCGGCAGCCAGTATATGCTCTTTCACGGCGTCGGTCAATTCGGGCAGCAGGGGCACGGGATTATCTGTTTTCATAATCAGCCCGGAGAGGTAGCCCACCACTCTGTTTTTGCCGGTGGGGTAATCCGAATCGGCAGAGGTGGCATACATGCATGAACGGCAATTATTAGCGCCGAGCAGCTCGGATGCCATCATAACAGTAACGATAGGGCCGCCGCCGCAAGCTTCCCATTTCCCTGAGAATAATTGGCTTGCCAGCTTAAAATACTGGAAATTATCGAATGCATTGACAATCTGGCTGTCGAGGGCATGGGCAGTTCCGTCGTCGTGGAAATGCGATAAATCGCTGCTTGCCGCCAAAAGCACTTTTTTGCCGGATTCTCTTACAGATTTGACAATGCTTCTCATCAGTGCATCGCAGGTTTCGAAATTCTGTGAACCCATTACAATAGGCACAATAGGCACATCGGGCAATACTACCTGAAAGAATGGCAATTGCACTTCCAGAGAATGCTCGCCTCGGGCGCCTTCCCATTCATGGCCGTCGAACCCGTACTTCAGCAGCTTGCTGCCGCTGCCAATACTGTCGGCAAGTTCCTTATCCACTTTTATTATTCCAAGGGGCGTTTGGTATGCGTCCCCTTTGTAAACGCACGAACCTTTGAAAGAAGTAACATGAGAGGGTGATATTATAATTATAGCGTCGTATTTCCGGCCTTTCAGTTCGTTGTATGCCCTGCCGGCAACTTTCCCGCTGAATACATAACCTGCATGCGGTACAATTATGCCGATAATATCTTCATCATTAGATACTTTACAGTCTTCGGCTGTATAGGAGGCAACCGCAGCCCTTAGCTCCCCGGGATTGCCCGGATAGAAAGCATCGGCCACTGCAGGCTTCCTGACAATTTCTTTTGCAGAGTTCATTTTTTCCTGAGCCGCACAATTAAACAAGAAGTTTATTAATATTAATAAGTGATAAATTTTCATACACTTAATTTCGCTAACTTTTTTTTCTGTTATCACAGTTTCATAAAGTTAATTTAACAAAACTATTATACTTATAAAAATCAGACAAAAAATAATAAAAATTCACATTATTCTTCGTAAGAATGAATAAAATAATTAACCAGAATTTGGTAATATTTTTAGTTATAACTAATTTTATATAAACATAAATTTAGCAATTAAATGATTAAGATATTTTAATGGAGAATACAATGAAAAAATGCATTACAATGTTGATTTTAACAATAATAGTTACCGGGATAAGCTTAGATGCCAAAGAGATCACCGTTTCCACAGGGGCTAATTATGCCAATCAGGTATTCTACAACCTCACGACCGATGAGGTTATCAGTATTCCCAAAGACAATTGGGATATTGCATTCGAAATTGCTGGCTACGATGCAGGCATTTTGCTCAACTCAACCAAAGGAACCGGCCTAACACTTTATTATTATCCCCAAAGCGATGAAGACAGCTGGGACGTGAAGCTCGACACTACCGGGATGAGCTCGGCCTGGCCGAAATGCTACGATTCCGAATATAAATGGAGTATTGGCGCTTTCAACCGCGGCTCCGACGGATTTGGCGGCTCGGGCGAATACGGGTGGGGATATTATTCGCCAGGCACTCATGCCATTATCGGTAATTCGTTATATGTCATTAAGCTGGACGACGGCTCCTACAAAAAAATCATGATTTACGAAATGTTTAACAGCGCCTATACATTTCTTGTAGCCGATTTGGACGGAAACAATGAGAAAGAATACAAGGTCAGCAAAAAAGATTACATTACTAAGAATTTTGCCTACTTCGACCTGAAGTCGGGGCAAATAATAGACAGGGAACCAAACAAAGGCGAATGGGACCTGCTATTTACGAAATATACTTCCATACTCAATATGGGCGGTACGATTACACCGTATTCGGTTACCGGTGTAAAAAGCAACAAAGAAGTATTAGTAGCCCAGGTAGGGGAATACCTGATAGACCAGGCTCCGGTGCCCAACCAAGAAGCATACACAGATACTATTACTGCCATCGGCCACGACTGGAAAAAGTTCATTTTAAGCGAAAACAGGTATGATATCAATGATATGATGATTTATTTCGTTGCTGCCCTGGACGGATTAATCTACAAAATAGCCTTCAGGGATTTTGGCGGATCGGAAAACGGAAATTTTGTATTCGAAAAGCAGGAATTGCAGACATCTGTCGAAGAAAACAACGGTTCTATTTCTTCATTTGCTATTTATCCGAATGTAGCCTCTACCGGCCAGCCTGTAAAATTACTGCTTAAAAACGGCAATTATAACGGAACAATCGGCGCGAGTATCTTCAGCGTCAATGGTGTAATGTTATCTGAAAGCAAGTTCGATTATAACGGAGGATTGGGCGTTTTTAGCCTACAAACAAACGAACTGGCAGCCGGCTGTTATTTTATAACAGTCAGAGTTGGCGGAATCAGCCAGGTGCAGAAACTTATAATCGAGTAATATGAAGTCTATTATTTTTTTTATTTTGTTGGCTTCTTTTGTTTCTGCCATAGCAAAAGAAGGGTGTATAACCGTGCTCGATTCGAGGACAAAAGTGCCGCTGGTTGCCGCCACAGTACACTTTACAATTAAAAACACAAAGGGAAAAGATTCTACCCTTGCAATGCAGACAGACCTGAACGGTGCGGCAATCAACAGGTTCGGCAAAGAAGCAAAGTATTTAGTTACTTATGCAGGATATAAATCTGCTTCGGGCACGATATCTGCCACAGAGACGAAAACCATAGAACTGGAACAATCATCTTATATCATGGATGAGATCGTCACCACAGGGCAGTTTGTGCCCCAGACTTCCCAGAAATCGATATACAAAGTGGACGTAATAAACCGCGAAAAAATCGAGGGCAAGTCTGCATCGAACCTGCGCGACCTGCTTCAGTCCGAAATGAACGTCCGGCTTAGCAACGACAATATATTAGGTTCGAGCCTGAGTATTCACGGTATCGACGGCCAAAACGTCAAAGTTATGGTTGACGGCGTGCCTGTCATAGGCAGGCTGAACGGCAACATCGACCTTAGCCAGATTAACCTGAATAATGCCCAGAAAGTGGAAATTATCGAAGGGCCGATGTCGGCCGTTTATGGTTCCGATGCACTTGGCGGGGTAATAAATATCATTACTAAAGATCCTTTGTGCGAGCGGTTCCAGACAAATATCAATTCCTACTACGAGTCGGTCGGGGTTTATAATTTCGACGGAGATTTTACTTATAATATGGGAACGAGCAAACTGTTCCTTTCCGGCGGCAGGAATTTCTTCGGTGGGTATTCTACTGTGGATACTTCGCGCAACAAACGCTGGAAACCAAAGGAGCAATACTTTGCCGACCTGAATTACTCATTGAATTATGACGACTTACGTTTAAAATACTCCGGCAGGTATTTCCATGAATTTATCCTAAACAGGGGAACGCTCAGGCCACCTTATTTCGAGTCGGCATTCGACGACAAGTATTATACCGACAGGCTGACTAATTCTGTCTCGGTCAAAGCCCAAACAGGAACCGGGCAGTTTATTGACGGGATGGCAAGCTTTTCTTATTACAGCAGGCAGAAGAACACATATTATAAAAACATGCTCGACCTGAGCGAAAAACTTACGACATCGGCCGACGACCAGGATACTTCTTATTTCGGCACCTGGCTTTTAAGGGGGACATACAGCTACGATAAATTGTTTACATGGATGAACCTGCAATCGGGATTTGACATCACTTTAGACAATGCTTCCGGAAAGAAAATAGGAGATAATAACAAATCAGTGGGCGATTATGCGGCTTTTCTTTCCTTGCAGATAAGCCCGCTCGAAGATCTAATGATTCAACCGTCGTTAAGGCTGGTTTACAATACAAAATACGATGCCCCTGTAATTCCATCAATTAATATTAAATACAGTATTATGAGCAACCTTGCATTCAGGGCTTCGTATGCCAGGGGTTTCCGCGCACCTTCAATTAAAGAGCTATACTTCCTTTTTGTCGATGTCAACCATAATATCCAGGGGAACGACAACCTGAAAGCCGAAACCTCGAACAGCCTGAACAGCGACCTGACGTATTTCATAGCATTCGACAGGAACGTGCTGAAATTGGAAGCAAACGGCTACTATAATTTTATTACCGACCTGATAACACTCGCAAATGTAGGCGGTGATTTGTATTCATATGTTAATATCGGAGATTACAAGACCCTTGGTACAGGAATCGATGCAACATTTTACTCCGAGACTATAAATATTTCTATGGGATGGTCTTACCTTGGCACATACAACCAAATATCAGAATCAACTGCGGCTCCGGAATTCGATTTTACTCATGAATTTAAAGGCGAAGCAAGCTATACTATCCCTGAAATTAATACAAGGGTATCTCTTTATTATAAATATACCGGAAAAACGCCGAGCTTCGGAATAGCAAGCGATGATAGTATATATGAATATTATATCGAGGATTACCATACAATGGACGCCAGTATTGCCACCAAGTTTTTCTCGGGCCTTATAGAGATTTCCGCCGGAGTGAAAAACCTGTTCGATATAAAGGATATAAGTACTATCGATTTAAGGGAACAATCGGGCATTCATGTGTCCAACATCCGGTTCCCCGTAGCATGGGGACGTACATTATTCGCAAAAATGAAAATCAGTTTTGAAGATATTTTGAATTGACATTAATGAAAACAAAAATAATTTTATTTGCTCTATTAGCTTTATCATTACAATCATGTTTCGAGGATGAACAGCCTGTCCAGCCATTTATCAGAACCGGTATAACAGTATTTTCAATGGACACAAGCAGTATTTACGAAAAACAGATATTTTTCGACTTACGTTCTAATATGATTGTTATGGAGAATGATGCCTATTCCTGGGATATTGCATTCGATTGCCGCCCTGGGCAGTATAGTATTATTATCAATCCTGCAAAGATGATGACGGCAACAAACCTGGGGCAAATAGCCATTACCGATGAATATATCTCTGGCGATACTCTCTCCTGCATAGATAAAGAAGACGGCAACCTGGATTCGACTGCTATAGGGAAATGGTGGGCATCCATAGAAGGCAGCAATGTGAAATCGAAAGGCGATATTTACCTGCTTAATATGGGAATAAACCAAAGAGGCAAAAAGATGGGTTATAAAAGACTTGTAATAAATGGCTATAATAACGATAAATATAGTTTTACTTTTGCCGATAAAGACGGCAACAACCCTGTGCAAGCCGAAATTGCAAAAACCGGCGGAGTTCATTTTATTTACTTTTCATTTCAAGATACGTCGGCTAAAATGCTCGAACCTCCCAAAGATTCTTGGGATTTGCTTTTGACACGTTATACGCACTATTACGGGCTTGAAGGTTACGAATTATACGGGGTAAACGGCGTGCTGCTCAACAGGGAAAATGTGAAGGCTTTGCAACTGCATACGGATAAAGAATTCAATGATATTAAAATTGAAGACGTTACAGGAGAATTAAGTACAAGGATGGATACTATAGGATTTGACTGGAAATATTTTGACCTTGATAAAAGCCAATATGTAGTAAAAACTAAGAAATATTATATAATTCAGGATTATGAAGGTTTTCTTTATAAATTCCATTTTCTCGATTTCTATAATAAAAATGGCGACCAGGGATATCCTACATTCGAATTCCAGAAGTTATAGGCAATGCGCCTTCAATTCGTTCCGGCGCGCAATTCATGATTCCCAATTCGTCATTCCTCATTCGTAATTGATTTTTCACAAATTTGGTACACGAGCCGCCACAGCGGACAAAATACACGCCTACGGGCAGGCCTGATACGTCGATTTTTAAATGTCCTCCGCCTGCGGGGGTGTCAACGGAGTTGACGGGGGTGGAAAGAACAAGAACGCCGGGCGCATTGTAAACATTTATTGAATTGCAGGGTAGGGACAGGTCGCGACCTGTCCCTACATTTAATTCAATATAATCCCTCGCT
>DAINRZ010000124.1:0-8742 GCA_036741575.1 Kapaibacterium sp. (SeqCode) | reverse complement strand
GAGGAAATTAATAAATAGTGAATAATGCAGAGGTAAACGGGCACACCGGAAAGGTGAAATTCGGCAGGTGGCAGGTATTCGCATTCCTGGCAGCCGGTGTAGTGCTAACAATTGCTTATATCGGCAATGTGATTAGCGTAAATAATTTATTAAAGGAGAACCTAAGCCTGAAAAAGGAGTACGGGGCATTATTCAACTCTAATAAAATGCTGAAATCGGAGCTTAATAAACTTCAGTCTGCCGAATGGATTAACAGGATTGCCGTCGATTCACTGGGGATGGTCAAATCGGCAGAATTGCCTAAGGTAATTAATTAGATAGGGCTTATGGCAGAAGATGACAATGAAATATTAGTTAAACAAAAGAAATTCTGGAAATTCTGGGTAGTGTTTTCGCTTTTTATGCTTGGTTTTTTTGCAGTTATCTTCAGGCTGTTTATTATCCAGGTCGTAAATGCCGAAAAATACAGGGAGAAAGCCCGCCGCCAGCATGAATCGAAAATTGTGCTGAGCGCACAGCGCGGCGATATCTACGACAGGCACGGGAGAATGCTTGCCACCACATTCCAAAGCCTCTCGGTGGCGGCCGACCCGACCATATTGATTGAAAAGAGGGAAAGGGAATACGTTTGCAGTATATTGCAAAAGTATTCAGGGATAGGTAAAAAGCAACTGCTCGAGAAGCTGAGAAATGCCGGAGGCGAATTCGTCTGGCTGGCAAGAGGCCTGAAGCCTCTTAAAGGCTCGGAGCTCGATACCCTGAATGTCAAAGGCCTGATAAAAGAATACGAGCCCCGGCGCAGGTACCTCTACGACAATGTATGCTCGCATATAATCGGCAGGGCAGATATCGACAACAAAGGAGTGGAAGGGATAGAACGGCAATGGGATTCGTTGTTGCAGGGCACTTCGGGTTATAAGATAATGTACAGGGACGCCATGGGAAGGCTGCAGCCATCAGCCGAATTGCCCGATATCGAACCTTCGCACGGAAAATCCATAACTCTTACTATCGATATCGACCTGCAAAAAATTGTTGCGCACGAGCTGAAAAGTGCTGTCGAAGCGCACAAAGCCAACTCGGGGTCGGTTGTGGCGCTCGATCCCCGGACAGGCGAAGTCATGGCCATCGCTTCGTATCCTGATTACGACCCAAATAATTTTAGTATGAAGAATATACCCGATGGCGCAATCAGGAACAGGATTATTACCGATCCATTCGAGCCGGGCTCCACATTTAAACTGATTACCGCTGCGGCTGCTTTGGAAGAAAACTTAGTCAGCCCCGATGAGATAGTGGACGGAATGGGCGGCTCGGTCACTTACAAGGGTTATACTATACACGATGTCCATGGAATGGGGCGGGTAACTTTCAGGGAAGCCTTCGCACAGTCGAGCAATGTAGTATTTTCGGTTCTCGGTTCGAAAATTCCTACAGATAAATTTTATAAATATGCCAGGGATTTCGGGTTTGGTATTGTTTCCGGTATCGACCTGCCGGGCGAGTCATCGGGCAGGCTGTTGAAACCCGACCGGCTGACTAGCCTTGCCAAAAGGTATATGGGTCATGGCTATGGTATTAGCGTTACCACATTGCAGCTTGCGGCGGCATATGCTTCCATTGCTAATGGCGGCGTAAAGATGAGCCCTTATGTTGTTAAGTCCGTTATGGACGATAAAGGCAATGCCTTGAAGGAATACGGGCCTGAAAAAGTGCGCAGGGTGGTATCCGAAAAAACTGCACGTATTCTTACACAGCTACTGACAGAAGTAGTAGAAAAAGGCACGGGAGATAATGCAAAGATCGCGGGTATGGCAATTGCAGGCAAAACAGGCACAGCACAGCAGCTCGTTAACGGCAGCTATAATAATGATAAATATACTTCTTCGTTTGTCGGTTTTTTCCCTGCCGATAATCCAAAACTTGTTATTGCAGTGATAATTGACAATCCCAAGACCGGTGTTTATTATGGCGGTGCGGTATCGGCGCCGGTCTTTCATGATATTGTGCAAAGGTGGATTAACGTTTCGCCCGAAATTATGCTAAACCTTGGTTCGCCTGTTATTAGCGGAGTGCCAATAGCCAATCGGATAATTGTACCTGATATTGTTGGCTTGTTTGCCGACGATGCAGCAAGGATAATAAAGAATTACAGGCTAATACCAAGGAACCTTTCGGGTATGGCAGGCATCGTTACAGGGCAGCAGCCGGCTGCCGGCAAAGATACAACCGAAAATGCAGAAGTAAGGTTTACTGTCAAAGGAGGCAAAGCAATCAATAACGTGAATTCGATTTTTACGGCTTTGCCTGCCATTCCAAACGTAAAGGGAATGACGGTGCGAAGGGCACTGTCTATTTTGCACGAAATGAATTATGGCGTCAGAGTGAACGGTTCCGGCAAGGTTACAGCCCAGTCGTGGAGAAGGGACTTATTTGGCGATATTATCGTCATACTCGAGTGTAATTAAGTGTTAAAACTAATAATGAAAAAAGGCAATAAGTTTGATAAAAAATGAAATCATTAAATGGTGTGAGAAAACAGCCGGACAATCACAATTTATAGATTTTCCAGAAGAAATTTTCAATTCAATAAATGAAGAAACAGCCAGGGAACTCGTTGTTAGGTTCAGCGCAAATACGTTTATCAGGCTGCCCTCTCGCGAAATTTCATTCTTTGAATGGCTGAAGTTGAATGCGCCAGAAATTTGGGATGACCTGTGGGGAGATTCAGGCGAAGAACCCTATATCGTTTCCATCTCTTTTCTGCCGCTGCTGACGGACAGTTCCAGGGGATTCCCTATCTGCGACCTGGTAAAAAATGATAATTATTACTTTACAGAAGCGCACATTGCCGACAAGGAATCCAGGATATTCCTCGAATCGGTCAGGGAGCGTTTCCTAAACAAAGATAAACTTTCGATAGCCCAGACCCTGATACTCGAAATATCGCTTGCCCCTATAGATATCTGGCATTTTGCCTACCGTTTCGGGCTTGATATAGGAGCCGCCAAGAATGCCGTCAGGGAACTTGTCGATGACAATATCCTAATACACTTAACCGACGCTTCGCACCTGGCTGGTTTTATCGAGATTTAAAATTACGATGGTAATGAAAAAATGAATTTTGAAAGATGTAGTCCATTATTTAAAATTTTTCAATCGATATTGAGTTCCGGAAGTTAATCTCTTTGAATTTTTCTCGAATTCTAGTTTTCCCATTATTCTTTGAATCATTCAACAGCTATTTCCGTATTATTGCAGAAAATAATGTATTGAAATTTTAGGATTGTTATGGAACGGGAGTTTGCTTTACTTTATGTTTTTGCTGGTATTGGACTCATTTTTTATCTAATCGAATTATTTTTATCAAGAAAATTCAATATTACTTTCTTTAATTTAGGAATTAAAGTAAAAAAAACCTCAATCAGTTTAGCAGGCAAAAAGATTAGTATCCCTCGCGGAAGCAGAATGGATATGGCTGAGGGTAAGTTCTATTTCGGCGATGATGGAAAAGTATATTTTCTATCACAGTATTTCTGGTTTAAGATGTTCAGGGTAGAAACGCCCTTTCCATTCAAGTCTGCAGGCACTTTCAGGTATGATGAAACGCTTGAAATAGTAAGTAAAACACCAATTAGCTCAGCTTTCTTTATGTTGTTTTTCTTTATAGCATGGATTTTAATTGCCATCGATGTTCAATCATATGAAATGGGACTTATTGGGGCGTTTGTGTTTGCATATATGATAGTATTCGGGTATATCGCCGAGAGAAAAAGGTTTAATGTTATGATTAAGGAATTGAATACGATTATTTTCCCAAAAGAAGAATCATTATAATTTATTATTAGGAAAAATAATTAATAATTTTTAATTTTCTTCTTTTTGTTTGGGGTAAAAAGATGATAAATAAGTGCATAATAATTACAGCATTGCTGCTTTTCAATTATTTAATTTATCCGATAAGAATTGAATCCCAGATACCTTCATGGCCTCCCGGTGGAAATTCACCAGCAAGTTTTGCAGGTGCAGAAAACCTGCCCGGCAAGCGCTTCCTGCCTTCGACAAAACGATGGAACCTGGTATGGGCCGACCAGATTGTGCCGAATTGGGTAACTCAGGGCCAAGTTGAGTTTGCAGCAAGGAATTACATCGGCACCCAAAAGATATTTGCAAACCAGGCAGAACAATTCAGGAATTTTAATCCAAATTTTCTGGTGATAATTTATCACCTGGCCGCCGGGCTCAATCCTGCAAAGAACAGCGACTGCCCTGACCCGAAAAATCACGGCGGAGAAGATTTTATCGGAGTGGTTGCACCGGAAGGTTATGTGGCAGAGTATCCGACACATTTCATCCCGTGGCTGGAGAATAATTCAATCCCTTTAAACTCGCAGAAATTCGAGTCCATGTTTCAGCATTACGATACAATCAGATATGAAAACAGGGTTTGGCACAGCGACCCCTATTGGCTCATGAATATAAATAACAGCGACTGGCAGCAATACATATGCGATATAACTCTTGAATGGATGAAAGGCAATAGTAACGAAGGGTGTTTCTTCGATGTTGCAGTCGAAACAAACTGCAGCCTCTACAATCCGAAAAAAGGAAATCCCGAGCCGGGAAATTTCGAATGGTGGGAAAGCCCTCACTACCCAGCAGGATACAGTAACACAGTGAAAACCAGGCAGGATTTTGCCCAATGGATGAATGCTGGTTTTAGCACATACTTCAAAAAAATATATAAAGCTTTTCATTCAGGTGCGCAGGATTACCTGGTAATACCGAATGTCGATCAAATGGTTACAACAGTATATGATCCCGTGTGGCTCGACGGAAGCAATGGCGAACAGGCCGTCGATGGAGCCATGATTGAAAGCTTTGGAGGATACACAGGATTCGATATGTGGCAGACACTTGAAAGATCCTTCAGGCACTTAACTTCGAGAGGTAAAATCCTGATTGCGCAGTTTTATAACGCTTCGGATTACGAGAGGTTGAGACGCACAGGTATGTACATGCTGATTAAAAATGAAAACAGCTATATAAATATTCTTAGTGGGGGTGGTGTTGAATGGTACCCGGAATATGAAATCGACCTGGGAAGCCAAACACAACTCCCTGATATGTTCGATGAACTGAGGGTTGCCGGAAATGGATGGCGCTCGCTTTGGAAACGGGATTACGAAAAAGGGATGGTTTTATGCAATACTTCTGATGATGTAATAAATTATTCGCTCGATGGCGAAGGATGGCAGAAGATTGTAACAACTGGCGGAGGCCCGGTTTCGGATGAAGGCATTCCCGAAAGCCAAAAAACCGAGTATAAGGAAACAGGACGCTCCATCGATATTGAACCAGGCAACTGTGTCGTATTGGCCCGCAAATTTCCTGAAGTAGTAGAGCCAGAAGTATCACCCCAGAGGCAAATAGGTTCAATCCGGCAATTATCCGGAGACGAATACGGTATTACTATTCTATTCGAAGGATTTACCGAAATTTCCTGTTTTGATTTGTACGGAAGAATTATTGGAAATATTCATTCCTGGTATAACCGGGCGGGAGAAATGATTAAATTCAGTACAGGTACTTTCGCATCCGGTGTTTATTTCTGTTTAATAAAAGCGGGCAACAAAAAAGAGGCAATGCAATTTATTGTTACGAGGCAGTAGCAGGCTATATTATCAATTTAGTCGAAAAAAGTATTAATTTACAGTTATTTTTGTAAATGTTTTTATTCACTAATGAAATAATTTTCAAATGAAATTATTAAGCGCTTTTATATATATTGCAATGGCTTTAATTGCTGCAGAGCCTGTGGTATCCCAAAGCACGGGAGCCAAAAATAATCCACCCAAAAATATTATTATCATGATAGCAGACGGATGGGGCTACAACCAAATTAAGGCAGCCAATTATTTCCTGGATGGTAAAGATAAATCCCAGGTTTACGAAAGCTTTCCAGTTCAATTTGCCATTTGCCATTACCCCGCAATGACCGGCAGTTACGATGATAATCCGGCAAACAGCAAGCTGAAATGGAGCTCCGGCTACAATCCGGGCCTCGCCTGGACGGATTTTAAATATGTAATGGATAATTTTACCGAATCGGCTGCTTCGGGCACGGCACTTGCAACAGGCAAAAAAACTTATAACAATGCCATAGGTACCGGCCTCGACAAAGAGCCGTTGAAAAACCTGACTGAACTGGCCGAAGACTTAGGGAAATCTTCCGGTGTCGTTACTACAGTACCTATTTCTCACGCTACGCCTGCAGCATTCACAGCCCACAACGAAACAAGGCTTAATTATGCACAGATAGCCAGGGAGATGCTGCTCGACAGCAGGCTCGAAGTAATAATGGGGGCCGGCCACCCGCTCTATGACGATAACGGCAGGCCAGCCACAAAAGCAAATTACAAATACACTGGCGACAGCGCCGTATTTCACACATTAATAAGGGGAACCGAAATAGAGTATCCAATAGCTTCCAATTCCGGCAATAATACTGTTAAAGACTGCAATGGCGACGGGCAGCCCGACCCCTGGCTTTTTATTGAAACCAAAAAACAATTCATGGAATTAGCCAATAGCCAAAATCCACCGACCAGGATTTGCGGAGTGGCACAGGCAGGATCGACTTTGCAACAAAACCGTACTTACGAATCCTCGAAAAGTATGCCGTTCAGCGCTCCTTTCAATGAAAATGTCCCATCGCTCGAAACGATGGTGAAAGGGGCAATAAATGTCCTTAGCCGTAACAACAATGGTTACTTCCTGATGATTGAAGGCGGAGCCATCGACTGGGCAAATCATTCGAACAGGATGGGAAGAATGATAGAGGAAATGGATGATTTCAACAAGGCTGTAGAATACGTCGCCGGGTGGATTGAAGCTAACGGCGGCTGGGGCGAAAACCTGCTGATAGTTTGCGGAGACCATGAAACGGGCTATATTACAGGCCCCAAAAACAAAATGAACCATCCCGTTAAAAATCCTGTGGTAAACAACGGCAAAGGTAAAATGCCAGGCGCCAGGTACAACAGCAGCGAGCATACTAATTCGCTCATTCCTCTTTTCGCCAAAGGAACTGGATGCGAAATTTTCGATATTCTTGCCGATGAAGCGGACCCCGTGCGCGGCAGGTTCATCCAGAATACAGAAATTGCCCAGGTTTGCTTTTTGCTGTGGGGATTGAAATAATCATAGGATTATATAAGCGAAGATAAAATCCGGTTTTCTAAATATTAATATAAGTGGAATAAATACTATTGGCAGATATTCAGCCATGTTCTTCATGTCGCTGAAAGTCATGCGTACGTTACCCAAATGGTACTTGTGCTCATAGAATTTCTGACGCAGGCCGTATTTAAACTCGTCATTAAATAACACATATACTTTATTTCCATAATTCAGGCCTTTTCAAGATAAAACCGGATTTACTGATGACTTCTTCAGGGAATTGGCTTTGCCGGATGATAGTTTCACCTATTGTGAAACAAATTGCCGAATTATTCAACTCTTTTGACTTATTTCCGGGTGGTATTGCAACAATAATTCTTTTTTTGGGGAACAGTATGTTTATTTTCTGTATTGGCGGCACCAGGTCGCTGTCTGCAGAGATAATTATTGCCTTGTCATAATTGTCGGTAAAAGCATCGGATAGCAATTCCACGGCAATATTTACATCTGTTTTCTTTTCGTTGGGGATATAAGTGATATTATTGCAATTGCTGCACAAAACTTTGTTGTTCTGGTACCGGCCATAGAATATTATCACACTCGATAGGCTTTCCAGGGCATCGAGATATGTGGATTGTCGTTTCACTTGGTCTGGTGGCGCCGAAATCCTGGAAGTGAAATACTTGGCTTCAATAAGAGTATCTTCAGTTTTCAGCAGGCTCTTAGATAATTTTTGCACATCCAGCCAATAATATTTCTTCCAGTTTTTGCGTCGCAAACCGAAATATAGATTGAAACCATCGATATAAACTACAACTCTCATTTTTACGTCTTGCAATTTAACAAAAAATACATTATTTTTGTTTCCAAAAGAATTTAACAGCCCTCAGGATAGTATCCTGAGCCCGACGCTCCCCCTATAGGGAGCGTTTCTTGTTATATAAACAAGCCCTCGTAGTAGCAGCACCAATTCAGTTTATAATAGGGGTAGTAGTCTCGCGCCGTCAATGAATCCAGATAAAATCTTACCGGGATGGTTGCAGTCCTGTTCTTCATGTCGCTGTTTAGCTACTCATTTCAAAAGAAATAATAAAGCTATTTTTTTAATAGAGAATCACATTCAACCATCTCAGAATACCATAAATAGCCCATCCAAAATTCATCTTTAATGTCAATATCATAGCAACTTGCAGATTCACGCCAAACCTTTCCATGCTCGAATTTCCTAACAATTAATTTTACACCCCTTCCAAATTTTAATACAATAGCTTCTGAAACACTAAATTTATCATTAGATTTTTTGAAAATTTCAAGTATTTTTTCATAATCGATATCAGGAATTTCAATATTAAATTCGTAATTACTTCTATTGATTTCATATATATTATTAGTACTGTCCTGCTTGTTAACTGAAAAACGCCCAAGAGTTAATGAATCCGTGCCTGGTGTTCTTACAAATGTTATCGTAACGATACTGTCTATCAAAAAATATGTATAAATATAAATCTTTCTGCCGTCCCAATTATCGTAATCAACAAATTCACGTAGATTATAAATTCT
>DAINRZ010000123.1:0-8822 GCA_036741575.1 Kapaibacterium sp. (SeqCode) | reverse complement strand
TAATATGTATTCCAATTAAAAGATATATCTTTAAGTTCAATACCGGTAAGCGGAATACCGGCAGACCCCCTAATTCTCTGAGCGGCTGGATTGGCATAACGGATTAACACATTAGGCGCATCGGCAATAATTACTCCCGAAGAAGACTGGTTGATGGCAGCCGAAAGCATTGCTTCGGACTTCATCAGCTTTTCTTCGGCCTGCTTTCGTGATGTAATTTCATTGAATAGCACAGCAGCCTTTTTGGGCGCCATTCGAAAAGCATAGACTTCGAAAGCGCCGGTAATACCGCCATGGTCATAGTTTACTTGTTCGGTAAACCAATTTTCGCCGTAAAGCGCCGCTCTTGAATATTTTTCCGGGATTTCGGTATCGGCTAGCATAGGAAAAGCTTCCTGAATAGATAATCCGATAAAGGATTTGTTTTCGACTCCCAGAATTTTATCGGCTGCCGGATTGGCACCAATAAAGATAAGACTGCCGTTATCATCTGCTTCATACAGATGAATCCCCATAGGTGTTGATTCGACAATACTCCTGAATGTTTCTTCGCTGGCTCTTAATTTTTCCCTCATGGAATATTCCCGGCTAACATCCCGGAAAACAAGCACCACACCGATAATACTGCCGTCGGAATTCACAATCGGGGCAGCAGAATCTGCAATTTGGTATTCTTTGCCCTCTTTGGAAATTAACATCGTATGATTGGCAAGGCCAACTATCTTACCGGTATTTAAAACAGTTGTCACCGGATTTTCGACGGGAAGGCGGGTTTTTGCATTAAAAATCCTTAATACTTCGTCCAAAGGTTTGCCTTCCGCTTCACTCAGATTCCATCCTGTCAGGTTTTCGGCTACGGGATTTAAAAACTTAACCAAACCCTTTTCATTTGTTGTAATTACTGCATCGCCAATACTAAACAATGTAGTTTTAAACTCTTCGGTGGATTCCCATAATTCCCTGTATAATTTTTGCTGCCTGCCTTTGTAAACTAAACTGAAGGCACCTGTAATAACAATTATCAGCAGCAATACAAATAATACAACAATTACAGCTTTTTCCATTAGAGGTGCCAGCATTTCGGAACCATCTACTTTAGTAACAATAAACCATTCTGTGCCTTCAATTCTATCGAGGTATGCAAATACAT
Organism: Kapaibacterium sp. (SeqCode); assembly: GCA_036741575.1. GTDB lineage: Bacteria > Bacteroidota > Ignavibacteria > Kapaibacteriales > UBA2268 > DAINRZ01. The sequence continues at coordinate 7,672 of DAINRZ010000123.1, read as the reverse complement.
CAATATTCCTGTAGTCTCTTCCTTCGAATACGCCTATGCGGCCCAAAACGGCTTGGACTGCCGGTAAGTTTTGCCTGCTCAACGGCAATTTGAAGCTTAAGGATTTAGTTTTCATGTGCCTGAGGCTGCTGATAAACTGAACGCTGTCTCCGCTTTTTTTCATCAATAATGTTTCCGAAGTCCTGCTTTCTGTGGGCCAGGACTGAATTAGCGGAAACAGGAAATCGTTGGGATTGATGGATAAAGACAAACATCCTGCAACAGATTTTTCCTCGATGAAAAGCGGAGACATAAAGCTAAGCCGAATTTGTTCTTTGATGGGGTCCAGGTAGATATCAGAATATTTTAATTGTTTTTCTCTGTACGCTTCTTCCGCAAGATTAATTAATATTGGGCCGTCAAGTGTATAGTTTTTTCCAAATACTTTTAATTTCCCGCTACTATCGGGTAAATATAAGTTAACCTCTTTATAACTGTGTTCCATCTTTGTAGTTTCCAAAAGTGAAAGCAGCTTGCTTTTGTGTTCAGCAGATTTTGAATTAAGATACAGGCTTAGATATTCAATCAAAGCAGGATTTCTCGAAATAAGCTCTGCATCGCCCATTTCGTCTTTATACCATTTCTCAATTTCGTTAGATTTCAACTCGGAAACTGCCCTTAATTCATTGATTTTTTGGTCGCGGATTTGAATTTCTTCCGAATGGTAATATAAATAAGCAGAAATAATAATGATTAATGAGAAAATCAATGAGAAAAATACCAGAAATGCTTTATTGTAATAAAGATTATTCAATTTTATTTCCATAAATTTTTCTCCATTAGGGCAATCATGGAACAGTAAAATTCTTTATCTACATTTATTTATCCATGTATTACATCAAACAACCATCACACATTATTTCCCATTCCACAATACCCGACTTTAATGAGTATTATTCGACAAATTTATTAATATTAATATAGTAATTTAAAATCGTAAATTAACGAAATTTCTTTAGCTTTTGCCTGATATTTTTTTAATTTCTTATGAAACAATGCAGCCTGAGCTGCCTTTGTTGATATTATATTTTAAAAATGAATATTTCCTCTTTTACCAATCCAAGTAAAACCTTTTAAATATCATTACAGTCTAAATATTGATTATACTAATTCACTCACGCATTGTCAATAAGCTGCACTGACAGCATTAGCCTTGCTTACGGCAAACTGAATCAATTCTGCGACGTCGATAATCATAATCACCCTACCGTCGCCCAAAATTGTCGATCCTGCAATACCGCTTACGTGCCCAAGGTATTCCCCGAGCGATTTAATAACAATTTCCTGCTGGCCAAGCAATTCATCAACAACGAAGCCTACGCGCTGGTGCCCCATGCCTACTACAACTATATACCTGTTTTCAAGGTTTTTGTCTTTTCCGTTAATACAAAGCACACGATCGAGCCTTATCAATGGATAGACATCGTCGCGCAGCCTTACGACTTCCATTTTATTAACGCTATATATACTTTTAAGGTCAACGGATACTACTTCGACGACGGAATTGAGTGGAATAGCATAGGTCTCGGAACTGATTTTGACCAGGAGACCCTGAATAATAGCCAGCGTGAGCGGGAGTTTAAGAACAAATGTAGTGCCTTTGCCCACTTCGGATTCGATTTCTATCATGCCTTTCAGGTTCTGGATATTTGTCCTGACGACATCCATACCAACACCTCGCCCAGAAACAGAAGTAACCTTGGCGGCGGTACTAAAGCCTGGCATAAATATTAATTGAAGTGCTTCTCTTTTGGACATCAGCTGTGACTGTTCTTCTGTAATGATGCCCTTGGACAATGCTTTTTCTTTAAGTTTTTCCGGGTCGAGGCCTCGTCCGTCGTCGGATATTCTTAGCACAATAGCGTTACCTTCCTGTTCGGCATCAAGTGTGATGGTTCCTTCCTCGGGTTTACCTTCTTTTATTCTTTCGGCAGGAGTAGAAATTCCGTGGTCGCAGGAATTTCTAATCATATGTACCAGCGGATCGTTCAATTCTTCGATAATGCCCCTGTCTATTTCTGTTTCTTCGCCTTTTACTACCAGCCTGATTTTTTTGCCGAATTCCTTGGACAGGTCTCTTACAATTCTTGGGGCTTTCTGGTATAATTTGCCAACAGGCACCATTCTCATTCTCATAACAGCAGATTGAATTTCCGAAGTAACGAAATCAATCTGAGCAGTGGTTTCCATCAGGTCGCGCACGCTTTTTACTTTCTCGAATTCCTGTTCTATTTGGTCGGTAATTTGTGCAAGCCTGTTCCTGCCCAAAACTAATTCGCCCGAAAGGTCCATCAGTGTTTCGACCCTTTCGACGTCAACTCTTATCGTTTCGCCTGCCGCCTTAACGGCTTTCACAGTTTTTTTATCCTCGGCTTTGGCAGCCACCGGTTTTACTTCCTCTTTCTTATCCTCGGCCTTCACTACTGTTTTGGATTCGGGAATAGTTTCGGTAGCTGTCTTTTCAATAATTTCCTTTTCAGTCTCTTTAACCAAAGGAGTTTCTTCAACGGTCTCCTCAGGTTTTTCTTCAACAATTGTTTCAGGTTTATTGCCGGATGCTTTATTTTCTTCGAGGAAAGCTGAATTGACCTCGGCAAAAGCAGCATCGAGCAAAGCCAGTTCATCATCTGTAAAGTCGCCTGGCTTTGTAACAAGTTCAGTATTCGAAAGAACACTGTCGAGAGCGCTGATTTTGTTATCCTGTTCCCCAATATCAGAATCGCCGCCGGTTTCTAACACGATCTCGGACTCATACATAGTTTTATCTGAATCTCCTGAATAATTGGGATCTTTGAGCCTCTCAAGCATTTCTATCGTCTCAGAGTAATCGACAGGGGAGTCGTCTCCTTCGGTGAGCCTGGTCATCAGCAATGCTATCCAGTCGTGAACTTCAAGCAGGACATCGATAATAGGCCTTGTGACCGTGAGTTCCGACTTCCTTAATTTATTCAAAATATCTTCGGCATGATGCGTGATTTTTGTTATAGTATCGAACCCCATGAACGAAGAAGTGCCTTTGATGGTATGGAAACTCCTGAATATTTTATTCAATAAGTCGAAATCGTCAGGCTGGCTTTCCAGCAACATTAAGTCCTGTGATAGGCTATCCAGAAGTTCTGTTGTTTCAACGACGAATCCCTCGAATATTTCCTGCATTTCCGGATCGGTTATTGCGCTCATGATAATCCTTTATTAAATATTCCTGTAAAAATTAAATAAAAATCAGCCGAAGAGTGCATCGATATCTTCCTGCGAAACCGGTTCATCCGATTCCGGGTTTTCAGAGTTTTCGCTCCCGCTTGTTTCCAAAGCGCTGGCCTCATCAGATTCAAGCCCGCTTCCGGCTGCAAACAAAGCATCGATATCATCAGGCGAAGGCTCATTAGATTCGATGGCTATGCTGCTGTGCTCTTCTATTGTAGCATCCACTTCCTTTTGCCTTGTATCCTTTAAGCTGATAGAATCGACGGCTTCAGGGTCGAAAGCAATACTTCTGTGCATTTTCGATACATTTGTCCTTTCGTTGTACGATGGTTTTTGGTCTTTCATGATATCCGAGAGTTCCGAACTTTTAAACCTGCTCATGATGCTGTTTAGTTTTTTCTGTATTGTATCGAGCAGGTAGTTCACCGCTGCAATCTGCTGCGAAGTAATATCCTGCACCTGCAGGGAAATCATAATTGAATTTGAATCGCTTTGAATGCTTTCCACCAGCCCGGAGGTTTCTTTCACCAGCGATTTCATTTCCGATCCTTTTTCGCCTTTTATTTCTTTTATCTGTTTTGTTAATTTGGGCAGTAAGTCCTGAATATCCTCGTCGTTTTTCAATGTCTGGTAAACAAGGTCGAGCACTTTCAGCGGTGAATTGGATTTTTCGGCGTTCAGTTTTTCAATCTTTTTAAGGTTACCGTTAATAATTTCAGTTTTATAGATTACCCCATCTATTATATCCATTATTTCGTTGGTCGCATTTTCGGTTGCTTCAGTAACTTTCGACAATTGTTTGGCGGCATTGGGCATTTTTTTCAGGTTTTCTTGTATCGAGGAATTAATATCGTCGAGCATAGGTTTTATATCTTTGACGAAAATAAACAATTCTTCGAGGAAAGGAATAACTCTTTGGCCCAGTACAAATAAAGCCTTCAGTTCGTCGGCTTTTCTTAACAATGAATTTATTTCGGCATCGTTCATAATTTTCAACTCCGTTTTATAAAAAGGATTTATATACTACTTTCGCCGTGTACAGCTTTCAACACAGCGGCAATTTTTTCTTTTAGCACCTGAGGTGTGAATGGCTTAACAACATAGTTGTTTGCCTTTGCTTTTAATGCTTCGATGATATCCTGTTTTAGCCCTCTCGTAGTCACCATGAGGATTGGTATATTCTTTAATTCTTCGTCCGAGCGAACAGCTTTAATAAGTTCAAGCCCCGTCATATTAGGCATATTCCAGTCAGTAATAATAAAGTCGATTTTTTCGGATTTTAGCTTATTCATGCCGTCCTGTCCGTCTTCTGCCTGCACAACATCTTCGATGCCGAATACTTTCAGGGCATTTATAACGATGCGGCGCATTGTCGGAGAATCGTCTACAACTAAAAAGCGCATAGTAATCCTTTACATATAGTTAAATAAATTTTTGTTGTCATATTGTCAGAGGTATTTCGACACTTCATATTGAATCCTCTTGGTATTAAAAGGTTTAATCAGGTAGGAGTTGGCACCTGCAGCCAGGCCCTGCTGTACATCTTCATCTTTCGAAAGCGATGAAAGGATGATAATTGGCAGGTCGGCATATTCCGGATTACTTCTTACGGATGTAATTAGCTTGAATCCGTCGATATTTGGCATATTTAAATCTGTTACCAGCAAATCAATTTTTTGGTTGGGAAGTTTCTCCAGCGCTTCCATACCGTCTTCGGTAGCAATGACTTTGAATCCCATTATTTTCAATGCCATTGTTATGAATTTCCTTATCGATGCAGAATCTTCTGCCACTAAAACTGTCTTTTCCATTATTGATATTTTTTATTAATTTAACATTATTCCTTTTTATAAGCCATCGCTTTTGGCAGATGGACGAGTTTGAAAGCCTTGGAAATACCATGCAACGATTCGGAATAACCGATGAAGAGGTAGCCCCCTTTGTTCAGAGAATTATACAAATACGAAACAACTTTTTGTTTTGAAGGTATGTCAAAGTAAATCAAAACGTTGCAGCAAAAAATAACATCGCAGCTAGTTATCATCCTCATCTGGTTTGAATCGTAAAGATTAACATTCATAAACTTGACCATTCTTTTCACCTGGTCGCTTAGCACATAAGTATTAACCTGTTTCGAAAAATATTTATTCAAATAGGCAGGTGGTATATTCCTTACGGCATATTCCTTGTATATTCCCGTTCTTGCAGCTTCTATCACGCTTTCATTGATATCGCTGGCAAGAATCTGGAAAGTGACATGGGGGAACTTGGGCTTTAGCCTCTCCAATATGATAATAGCCAGGGTGTATGCTTCTTCGCCTGTGGAGGAAGCGGCGCTCCAAATCCTGAAAATCGGGGCAGGCATTCCTTGTTTCAACTCCATCAACTCGGGTACAATAATTTTTTCGAATGCCTCGAATTGCTGCTCGGCCCTGAAGAAATATGTTTCGTTAATAGTGATGGCGTCGTATAGCGGCTTCAGTTCATCTTTGTTGTTCGGCGATTTAAGGAACTCAATGTATTCTTCGAAACTGTTCATCCCCCTTGCAGTAACCCTTTTGGCTATTCTCCCTTCGAGCAGGTATTTCTTACTTGTTGTGTAGTAAATGCCGCTTATTTTATAGATTAAGTCCCTTAGGTTATTGAATGTATCATCGCTCATGGCCAGGCCTCTTGGAATAGCAGGTGCCGCAGGCACCGGCTGAGAGGCAACCGTTGTTTCGGTTTTTGGCTTTCCTATGCTGAATTTAAATAAATCTGAACTCATATTTTTCTCTATTATCTCATTGTCAATTTAAATACTCCAACACTTCTGCCGCTTTGGTGCTCAAAGCAGAATTGCTTTCGGCCAGTACCGCAATTGCATCTCTCAACTCTACCAGGTTCATACTGGCAGCCATATCAAGTATATCCTCGGCACATTCGGAGCCTTCGGCAAGGTGCCGGCTTAGCTCGCCCGCCACCAAAACAGGATTAAGCCGATACAAAATCTCAATCAAAATCTGCCGGTTGAATTTATCCGACAAGAAGCATATACTTATAAACACTTTAATTATTTCATTGCCCTTTTCCAATGGCACGTTTTCCCACACCATATCAATATACGAGAGGAATTCCGGTTGGTTTTCATCGATTTCGGTATTCTCGAAATAATATTCAAAAAAAGACCTGATAGTACTTAAATCAGAATATGCCAGCAATATGGTCAGAATATGCATTTGCATACCCTGATGATTGTTTTTGACTATGTGAATCAATGCTGGTATATCTTCGGGGTAGTAATAATAACCCAGTGAAACCAGGCCGGCGCCTACAATATCTTTTTCGTCTTCACGAATAGCATTGTATGCCACAGGCCTAAGCTCTGCCGGCAGTTCTATTTCAGCTTCGTTTCTTGTTGCTATGGCATATATTGTTTTCAGCAAAATTGGCTGCAGCTCTTTTGGGGTAGCTCCCAATTCGTTCATAAGGTCGTCGCATATCAGGATGTTATTGGCGCAAAAAGCAAGAGCGTCGATGGCAGCTGTTTTAAGGAAAATATCATCTTCTGTTTTAAGCATTTCCAAAAGAAAATTCTCCGATTCCTGGCTGCCGATTTTTCCGATTGCTTCCATTATACTTGGCTTTAGGTCTTCATTGGAGCCATATAAAGAAACCAATACGTCGAAGGAACTTTCGTCACCTATATTGCCTATTGCTTCTATTGCTGAATTTACTACATTAGAATTCTCGTCGCCCAAAAGGCTGTAAACAGCCGATAGGCCCGAGGAGTCGGAAATCCTGCCGATAACATCGCATGCAAACTGCCTGATGATATAATCTGGATTGTCCAAAAAAGGTATCATGTACTCTATCGACGGTGCACCGATTTTTATTAATATATCACCAGCAAGGTTTCTTAGTTCAATTAAGTTTTGTAGTATAAATGGGGAGACAAATTTCGCAGCTATTGGTTTATACTCATCGGGAATTTCGGACAGCAACCTGGAGCAAATATCCTTAACTCCCGGATTGCTGTCCTGCAACCCGCAGGCAAACGCTTCAATCGTTTCGTCGTCGCAGCAATCCATTGCTGATAATTCCGTTGCTGCTTCCCACCTAAGCTCGGAATTACCGCTGGTTTTTAAAGTATTAATTAGCTCTTTTTTGTCCATTATACTCTTTCATTTACTTATTTATTAAGATTTTCCCAATTTCTTTTGTAATATTCGGACAGTTCGTAGCATTTATTTAGTTAAAATATTAAAAAAAATTATTTATCATAGTTTTTCACAAAAGGAACTTCAATTGGAGAAACAATACTATAGGCATATCTAAAAAGAATATAATATCATTATACTAAGTTTCGTTTTAGCAAATAGAATTTTGTTTGTTATCTTGCATTTTTTAAATGGCTATACATAAATGATTTTTATTCATAAGGTTTTAA
>DAINRZ010000122.1:0-8911 GCA_036741575.1 Kapaibacterium sp. (SeqCode) | reverse complement strand
GGCTCGACCTTGGCTATTCGCAAAAGCTGGGAGAATTTTCGATGCTCCTGCACGGAAGTTATTACCTCGATGAAAGCTACCGTAAATACGACGATTCGCGCAGGTACAGCGCTTATACAAAATTCGGCTACGATTTCTCAGATTTCACTAAAGCAAGGCTAACACTGAATTTCTCTGAAGAGGATGCAGCCGACTGGGTCTACTGGAAAAACCTTAATAATGCTACATCCCCGCCTGACAGCACCGATACCCGCATCAGGTTCGTGTCCGGCAACATGGCTGCAATGGGGGAATTGAAGCATGTATTCAGCGCAGAGCATTTTGTGTACCTACGTTTGAATTATTACCATACTTACCACCATACCACACACGATATTCATGATAGTGAATATCGCCAGTCGAGGGCAAATTCTATTTTCAGCGAAGCCCAGCTAAATTCGAACTTCTTTCAATGGCTATTGCTGACCTCAGGCGCAAACCTGACACTGAACGACGTAAACTCAAATACCTTCGGGATAAAAAACCAGGTAATCATGTCAGCCTATGCACAGGCAGAATTTTCTTACTTTGAAAACCTGATTGTCAACGCCGGAGCAAGGGTAGATTTCGATATTGCCTCGGGTGAGAATTATTTTACTGAAGTATCACCCAAAGTCGGCATTATGTGGAAATCGCCGATTGGAATCAACTTCAGGGCTTCGGCAGGCGAAGGCTTCAGGTCGCCATCGATTGGCGAAAGGTTTGCCAGCGTCGATTTCCAGGGATTTCTAGTTATTCAGAATCCAGCCCTGAAACCCGAGAGGAGCGACTCGTATGAAATTGGCATGAACTACGACGGGACAGGGCTCCTCTTTGGTATTCCACTAAGTATTGACCTTTGTGCCTTCGTTAACAATTTTTCCAATTTTATCGAGCCTGTTATTGTTACCCTGGATCCATCCACCATACAGTTCAGGAATGTTACCCGCGCGCGTGTCTCGGGATTCGAATCGGTCATCAGGACCTATTTCCCGGGGCTATTCGGTTTCGAAACTGGATTTACATTTATGGACCCGGTGGATTTAACATTGAACAAAACACTTAAATACAGGTCGAAATACCTTTGGTACAACAGGATTATTTTCCAGTTCAAACCCCTTGAATTCCAGGTGGATTTTAGGTATATGTCACGGTTCGATAATATCGACGACGAACTCTCGCTGCAGGTGGAAGACTACGACGCACGGGTGGATGCTTACATAGTCGATGCACGGCTGATATGGAATATGGAAAATTTTCTCGACAGGCAGGTATCCTTGATCTTGAATGTACGCAACCTTTTCGATTATTATTATACCGAAATGGCAGGCAACCTGGCGCCCACGCGCCATATCAGCCTGCAGGTGAATGCAGCGCTGTAAATTTACTTACGGCAAACTCCTGAATACGAACATCCTGAGAAGCAGTTCCAGCAGAAAAAGCGCTGCGGCGGCAACGGCAAAAGGCAGAAATTCTTCGTTCTTTGTTTTAAAGAAGAACTGGTCAATTTCCGATTTCTCCATTTTATCTATTTCATCGTAGATTTTGCTCAATTCAGTGTTTTTGGTTGCCCTGAAGTATTTGCCGCCGGTCATGCCGGCAATTTTTGTCAGTAAATCCTCATCCAAATCTACTTTAATATTCTGGTAAACAGTACCGTAAGGGGTTTTGACCGGGTAAGGGGCATAGCCGCGCGAACCCACGCCGATAGTATAAACCCTGATTCCGTATGTTTTAGCGATTTCTGCTGCTGTCAGCGGGTCTATTTTGCCTGTATTGTTCATACCGTCGGTAAGCAGGATAATGACTTTGCTCTTGGCTTTACTTTCCTTCAGCCTGGCATCGGCCACCGACAGGCCGTCTCCGATGGCTGTGCCGGTGACGCCAGTCATATCAGATTTAATCTTTTTAAACATCCCGTCCAGTACTTTGTGGTCAATCGTCAGCGGGCACATAGTAAAACTCTCGCCCGAAAACAGTACGAGGCCTATCCTGTCTGTTTTTCTTTTACTGATAAACTCCAGAGCGGTTTTTTTTGCGGCTTCGAGCCTGTTAGGTTTGAAATCGACTGCTTCCATCGAGCCGGACATATCGAGCGCCAGTACAATATCGATACCCTCGGTTTTTACATTCTTTGTGGTAGTGCTGGTCTGTGGCCTTGCCAATACAATGATAATGAGCGAAAGTACAAGCAGCCGCAAAACGATTGTACTGTGGCGCATAACCTGCCTCAGCGATGGCTTTGCCTTTGCAAACGGCTCCGCAGTAGGGACTTTCAGGTATGAAAACTGCTTTTTATTCCTGAATATATAATAAATCAGTATTAAAGGAATAAGTGTGAAAAGCCAGAAAAAATCGGGATAAGCAAACTCGAGCTCGTTCAATTCTGTTTCTCCGTATTATTGCCCTCAATAGTTGTTTTATTAACGATAAAGTAAGTGTCGTCGAGTGTCCTGCTGTTAACTTCGTCTCCGGGCAGGCGCTTTGCGAATTTCGTTAAATCGGCATTTTCGAAAATATATTCCAATTTCATGTTGATTTCCGGATCATTAATATTCAACCTGAAATAATCTAAAATTTCGGTGCTCGACATTTCCAGCGCAAGAATTCCGTATCTTCTTTCGATATACATCCTGAGAATCTCCGAAAGCCTTATGTAATGCTCCTTCAGAGCTCCTTTTTGCCACAGGGCGTCGCTTTTCAGCTTGTCGAGTGCAGCCAGCGCCAGTATATGAGGAGGTATCTTCGGTTCGGGAGGCTCGGCCTTTTGTTCGGTTATACCGGGTTTCCTTCGCTTAAAGTAGAAATATGCCAGTATACCCACAGCTGTTAATGCTGCCAGTATAATAAGCCATGGTAGGTATTCAGCGAAAGTAACAGGCTCATCCAGAGGTTTTTTTATATCCCTGATATCCTTGCCTAGAGCCGGGATACCGAAGTAAAGGCTGAAAGGAGAGGTTGTGGCCGGGTATAATTCGCTCATACCGGATTTTTCGTACATAAAGGTAAACGCCGGAATCTCGTAACTACCGGAATCGAAACATGTAAGGATGAAATTTTTCTCGAGTGTAAATTTGCCGTTACCTGTAATTGTATCGATATTTCCTTCTGATATAATCTCGAAACCGGTAATCCCGCCAGATATCTCAGGAAAGATAATTCTTGTTTTAATATCAGACGTTACCCTGAGTGTCAGAGTAAACTGGTCGCCAATCAGAAAGCGGGTAGAATCGGTTTTTGCAAGCGCCGTAACATCCTGGGAGCGTAAGTTCCCGACGCTAATTAGTGCATTAGAAAATACCAAAACTAGAAAAATCACGGCCTTAATTCTTTTCATTTCTATTCTACCAGTAATTTCCTAACATAATTCATATCATTAATAACTAATTTAATTAAATAAGTGCCTGGCATTAATCCGTTTGTGCTGAATTGATAATTGCCGCCGGCGCCTGAAAATGGTATTTCGAGGGCTTTTCCGGTGATATCGATAATCCTGATTTCAGGTTTATTTAATTCAGTAAATCTAATCCTGACGATACTGTTTATTCCGGCAGGGGTGGGGCTTATTTCAATCCGGTTATCGCTGCCGTAGCCGGCAACGGCACTTGGCAATTCCGTATAGAAAATAAAAAACGGGGAATAAAGGCCGGCACCGTCCGAATTAAATGCTGATACCTTCCAATAATATTTCTTTCCTTTTTCAAGATTACTTACAGTAACTTCTGTTCCCTTAATGCCGGTTGTATCGAGCGCTATATTTGTGAAAGCCAGGTTAGTCGATATTAGAAGATTGTAACCTGCGGCTCCCGTTACAGGCTGCCATTTTAGAACCACGGGCAAAGCTACGTTTTCCTCTTTATTGGCAGGGGATAGCAATACAGGGTATTCTACCGCAGAAGTAATCTGCCAGGTTTCCGAGGGCTGGCTTAATCCGCCGGAGCCCCTTGCAATCACGCGCCAATAATATACCTTCAATCCTTGTTCGACTTCGTCGAATTCTACAGAGTCGGACTGAATGCCGTCGTATTCTTTGTAGATTTCGCCGAATGAGGCATCGCGCGAAATCTGTACTTTGTAATAGAATGCCCCTTCTACAGGCTTCCAATATAGTTTTACGCTTTTACCTACACCCATGGTATTATCGGAAGGGGAGAGCAGTAGAGGAGTTCCTGGTGCAGATGCCAGAGACTGAACCCTCGCGTAAAACATACCCGCCCCGTGGCTGGCGACTGCGACAAAGCCATCCTCGGCCCTCGAGTCGATCATATTAATTACCATATTACCAATTAGCTGAGGGCCTTCCATTTGCCAGACTGTATATCGCCCGTCGATGAATGTAGTTGAAAACAATCCTGCGCTGGTTGCAGCCAGGTAGAGTTTCCTCGGGCCAACAGGCAGGATTTCGAGATAGTGAACTGCCGGGCCGCTGCCGCCGCCCATGATGCTTTCCTCGAGGTTGCCTGCCACCGGAGCCCAATCCTGCCCTCCGTTGGTGGAGTTAAAAATACTCATTACATTATAATTCGAGAATGTTACGAAAACGTTTTCTGCATTATCAGGGTCGGTAGCGATTGAGCTAATATATCCACCCGACGGGAAATCCTTGCCCGTAACATTAGTGTATGTATAATCCTTTGAATCAGCATTGGCCAGCTTAAAAAGTTTACCCCTCGTAGTGCCGTAATAAACAACATTTGCCGGCTTCTGTGATATCTCTACTGCCGAAAGAAACTCACCGGAAATCAATAAGGGTATATGTACGCCGATGCTGTCCCACCCGATCGAAGTCGAATCGACAGCATTACCCTCCGGTATCTGAGACATATCGTTGTTCCGCCATAGCATTCTGCCTCCGCATAAATACATTCTTTTGCTATCGTTGGGGTCGAGTTTAAAAGGTGTATTCCACAGGAATCCTTCGCCGCCGATTGGGTCTATCCTGGTTTTACTGACTACTTTACCTTCTTTGTCAAGTTTATTCCTGAAGATTTTTATTTTAGGCTGGTACGAAGAATTCTGCGAAGCATAATAATATTCGCCGTTATCGGCAATAGCGCAGTGGAATCCGTCACCGTTGCCGGGGATTGTCCATGCCTTGCCCAGGTCGTTCCACCTGGTGAATAATGTGCCGTTATCCTGAAGCCCGCCTATGATTTCATCGTTCACGGCCTTGTGGTCAATCGCGCATGTATAAAATTGAGTTGTGAAATACGAATTATTAAGCGATATCCATTCCACTTCCTTGGCCATACAGTCTAAAGTTTTATGCACACCGCCGTCAGTGCCCGTATATAGAATATTATAGTCCTTTTTGGAGAACAGGATTTCGTGCTGGTCAGCGTGGTGGTTGGGGTACCTGTAGAAATATTCGCAGTTTGAAAGGCTGCCCGACTCGGGGCAAGTGCCCCCAATTAATGTTGTATTGCCGGTTGTTTTAAATCCGTCGGTTGTCCTGTAAAGGTTAACTGCGCCGATAATAATTGTTTCCGGGTCATCGGGTTTTACTTTCATTGTAAAATTATATGAACCCTGGGTATTGAAATGATGCCTTACCAGGTTTGGTTTGGGGAGGTTTTGAGTCCTGTTTTCCCAAACGCCGCCTGCTCCGCTGCCGTCACCGGAAACATAGGTATATTTCCAGAAGCTGTGCCACAGGCTGTCGCCCTGAGAATTTGTTGTTAATATACCGCTACCGGGCGTTTCCGCTGCAAAGTAAACAATACTCTCGTCGGAAGGCGCAAAAGCAGGTATTATCCTTTTGTATTTGGGAGGCATATCCTGCGGGGTAATATTAGTCCAGTTCACCCCGTCCGTAGAACGGTATATACCCCTAACCTGGGAATTTGCTGCGGGGGAATACTGGCTGAGTGCAGCATAGAATACTCCCGACGGCGTTATTATAATTTCTGTGAAATAACTGTATGAATTACCGAAGCCGCCCAGTACGTTTTTCCACGTCAGGCCCCCGTCAGTGCTCCTTGTTATTGCACCAAGGGCTGTAGCTGCATAGATTTCATCCTGCTGGGTGTTTTTGTGGTTTAATACTATTCTCCAAATATAATCGAAGCTGTTTTCCCATGATCCCGGTATGAACGTAGCCGTTGAAAGCAGGGGAGACCAAGACCTGCCGCCATCGGTCGATTTGTAAATACCATCGCCGCTAATATCGGCTGAATTTCCCCAAAACTCCCCGGTACCGTAGTACCATATGTTTTCTCTGCCGACCCTTGTATCCTGGGCAATGCAGGAAACAGAATGAAGCTGGAACGGCGTTGTGGTTTTGCTCCATGTGCTGCCACCGTCGGTGGTTCTCCACATTCCACCCGATACTCCTCCGGCAAGTATTATGTTCTCGTCCATAATATCGTAGGCTAAGGCGCGAGTCCTGCCGCCTACCTCTGCCGGGCCTCGCCTGGCCCAATCCTGTCCAAGCACGGAATTGCCGCTAAACTTCATATTTATTGAAGCGCCGGGCAGTTTGGACACAAACAGAGCTTCCCTTGCCCTGATATCCTTGGGGATCTGGCCGGTTTTGGGGTCGCGGTGCCGCTCATACTCCCACAGTGCCCTACTGCTGCTATTTTCGGGGGGTTCCTGGGCACCGGCATTTGTATTGTTATTTCTCTCGTTGCTGCAGCCTGTTATTAACATAACCGAAGCAGTAACGGCAAGATATAGTATTTTGTAAAACTTTTTCATAATTTACACCTGTTATTGTCAATAAATTAATACCTTTTGCCCCTCGATTTGAAGAAATTAGTTAAAGGTAATATATATGATTCATCGGTACGTATTTTTATTACGTCGATTTTATTTTTCGAAAAAACTGCCTTTAGCATAGACTCCCTGTCATTCCACCATTTAAGGTATTCTCCCCTTACCGATTTTTTGGATGTATCAATCCATTTATAATTACCTGTCTCGGAATCTGCAATCCTTATCATACCGATATTCGGCAGCTCTGTTTCTCTTTTGTCATAAATATTAATAGCAATAGTATCGTGCTTTTTGGAAACGATTGACAAAGCTTCCTCGAATCCTTTGTTTATAAAATCGGATACTATAAATACAATGCTCCTCTTTTTGACGACATTTACCAGGTATTTAACGGCCTGAGAGATATCAGTTCCCTTATTTTCGGGTTCAAACTCAATTAATTCCCTGATGATTTTTAAAATATGCTGCTTACCTTTTTTGGGCGGTATAAATTTTTCAATTTTATCCGAAAACAGTATTGCTCCTATTTTATCATTGTTTTGAATTGCCGAAAACGATAAAACCGCACACAATTCTGTTATCAGGCTCTTTTTTGTCTGCAATGAAGTGCCGAATGACTCCGACTTGCTGACGTCAACCAAAAGTATTACGTTGAGTTCTCTTTCTTCTTCGAATACCTTGACATAAGGATGATTGAGCCTTGCCGTGACGTTCCAGTCAATTGTGCGTATTTCATCGCCGTGCATATATTCTCGTACTTCGCTGAAAGCCATGCCCTTACCTTTGAAGGCGCTGTGGTATTCGCCCGAAAAAATCTCGGAAGAAATACCTCTCGTTTTTATTTCTATCTTCCGGATTTTTTTCAGCAGTTCTGTTGCATCGGTTGCCATTAGGGTACTTCTACAGTGTTGAGAATATCGTTGATTATATCGACGGAAGTAATGTTTTCTGCTTCTGCTTCGTATGTAATTCCTATTCTGTGCCTGAGTAAATCGTGGCATACAGCCCTGGCGTCTTCCGGTATAACGTACCCCCTCCTTTTAATAAATGCATAGGCCTTGGCAGCCTGGGCAAGGAAGATAGTAGCACGGGGGGATGCACCGAATGAAATCAGGTTTTCGAGTTTCTTCAGTCTGAAATCGGCAGGGAACCTTGTGGCAAATACAATGTCTAGTATATAATTCTCGAGCTTTTCGTCAATGTACACTTCTTTCACAATATCGCGTGCCCTGAGTATAAATGAAGTGTCCACAACAGGCTTTGCTTCGGGGAATTCTGTAGCCATATTTCGGCGCATAATAAAAAGCTCTTCGTCGCGGGCGGGATAACTGACGATAAGCTTAAGCATAAACCTGTCCACCTGGGCCTCGGGCAGGGGATAGGTGCCTTCCTGCTCTATTGGGTTTTGGGTGGCCATGACGAGGAATGGTTCTTCGAGCCTGAAGGTGCTATCGCCGATTGTCACCTGTTTTTCCTGCATTGCTTCGAGCAGTGCGCTTTGCACCTTGGCAGGTGCGCGGTTAATTTCGTCGGCAAGAATGAAATTTGCAAAGATAGGGCCTTTCTTAACGGTGAACTGCTCTTTGCCCTGATTGTATATCATAGTACCGATAAGGTCGGCCGGCAGCAGGTCGGGGGTAAACTGAATCCTGCTGAACTTAGCATCGACTGTACGGGCAAGCGTTTTTATTGCAAGAGTTTTTGCAAGGCCCGGCACGCCTTCGAGCAGTATGTGGCCGTTGGAGAGCAGCCCGATAAGCATTTTTTCCACAATCTGCCTTTGCCCGACGATAACCCTGCCGATTTCTACCGTCAGCGAATCGACGAATTTACTTTCGTTTCTAATCCTTTCGTTCAATTCATTAATATCTGTCATAATGCCTCAATTACAAATAGGTACATTCATTTCAACAATTGATTAATAACGATTTTTATGTTTATTAATTTTTTTAATATTGATATTGAAAATTAATCTTAGCCATTTCCGGCTGCTGTACTCGCAGCGGCTAATGATTAGGGCCAAGATATTCATAACAGTATTGCTGGATGCGAGAATGCCCTCCTGCTGTGCTATTCCGCCATTAACATCATTCATTCCCATATTAGCCCCGCCTAACAAAATATTTAGCCATTTTCGTCCGAAAAAACGCGATTTCGGTAAAATTCCGGTAAACTT
>DAINRZ010000121.1:0-8986 GCA_036741575.1 Kapaibacterium sp. (SeqCode) | reverse complement strand
AGGATATGATAGAACTCTTTTCTAATAAATTGTGAAAATGCTGCCATAATATATCATATTATAATATTAATCATTATTCCTTATTATTTGCCGGCCTTGCCAGCTGCACGAATACTGAATCCATCGACTCTGCCCGGAAACGCTTTTTAAGGTTAGCGGGAGTATCGAGCGCTTCTATCCTGCCGTCCACCATTATAGAGACCCTGTCGCAATATTCTGCTTCGTCCATATAATGTGTGGTAACAAAAACCGTAGTGCCGCCGGCAGCCGCTTCGTATATCATATCCCAGAACTGCCTTCTGGTAACAGGATCTACTCCGCCGGTCGGTTCGTCGAGGAACACAATCCCAGGATTGTGTATTATGGACGTGGAGAAGGCTATCTTTTGTTTCCACCCCAGAGGCAGTGAACTGATAAGTGAATCGCCGACACCAGATATATTTAGCTTATCGAGAAGTTCCTCGGTTTTTTTCCTGACCGATTTTGCCGAAAGCCCGTAAATACCACCGTAGAACCTTATGTTCTCCCTTATACTAAGGTCCTCGTAGAGCGAAAATTTCTGGCTCATATAGCCGATATTCCTTTTAATTTTCTCTGTTTGCTTATAGATATCTAAACCTGCCACTTTTGCGCTGCCCGAACTTGGCAACAGGAGGCCTGTCAGCATTTTCATTGCGGTGGTTTTCCCGGCTCCGTTAGCCCCAAGGAATCCGAATATCTCGCCTTTGTTCACGTTGAAAGTAATATTATTTACAGCAGTGAACGAGCCGAATTTCCTGGTCAGGTTTTCCGCTTCGATTACGTATCCGTTATCTTTCATTGCCTCGCTTTCTCATCAATTGCATGAAACTGTCTTCTATCACAGGTACAGCCTGTTTTATTTCAATATTACTAATATCATTTTGCAATAAATATGCTTTTATTTCATCAAAATCAGCCCGGCCCCTTTTATCCGTATAATGCAGGGATTCCCCGAACGGGTAAACGCTTGAGCAGAATTCAAATTTCTCCATAGCTCTGAGTAATTTGTACATATTACTGCCCCTTACAGCATAAAGGGCGCTCTCGAACGAAGCAGTAATATTATCTGGAGTATCGATACTCATTATCGTTCCTTCCTGAATAAGTGCAACCCTGTCGCAAAGCGAAGCTTCGTCCATATACGGAGTGGAGACGATTATTGAAATTCCCTGGCTCTTTAGTTTGCCCAGCATTTCCCAGAACTCTTTCCTGGAAACAGCATCGACACCGGTGGTGGGTTCGTCGAGTATCAGAATTTCAGGTTTGTGAATCAGTGCGCAGGAAAGCGCAAGCTTTTGCTTCATTCCACCCGAGAGCTTACCGGCTTTTCTTTTCCTGAAGGGTTCAATCTGCTCGTAAATATCTTTTATCAGGTAATAGTTTTCTTTGATTGTAGCGCCGAATATAGAAGCAAAGAACGACAGGTTTTCCTCGATGGACAAATCCTGGTAAAGCGAGAACCTTCCGGGCATATATCCCAATAAATTACGGATTTTCTTGTAGTCCTTTATTGAATCCAGACCGAGCAGGCGGGCAAATCCTTTATCTGGTACAAGAAGGGTGGCCAGAATCCTGAACGTAGTCGTTTTGCCGGCGCCGTCCGGGCCAATAAACCCAAACAACTCACCCTTGCTGACACTAAAGGATAGGTCGCTGATAGCCTTGGTTTTACCATAGCTTTTTGTCAGGTTTTCAGATATAACAACTTCTTGCATTATTTAACCAAATATTTTAACTATTTAATTTAACCAAATGGTTAATTCAAATTTAATCAATATTTACAAAAATGCAAAAAAAAATATTTTTATTTGTTATTCAGACTTATAATTCCGATATTCGTTTTTTTAATTACTAAGAAAATTAAAAAAATGGGAAATGAAGAATTAAAAAGAGTTATACCTTCTAAAGCGTTTCGGCGGCTTGTTACAGTTTTTTCGGGAATTTTTACCGGATTGGTATTATTAACCGTTTACTTATCCAACGCAGTTTCGTACCTTTCAGACGAGCCTGAAACGTGCATAAACTGCCACCTGATGATACCGCAGTATTCCACCTGGTTCAGCAGCAGCCACCGCGAAAGGGCAACCTGCAACGATTGCCACGTGCCTCACGATAATTTCTTCAGGAAATCCCTGTTCAAGGCCATGGACGGAACAAGGCATGCAACGATATTTACCCTGCGCACCGAGCCGCAGGTTATTAAAATTCGTGAAGCAGGAATCGAAGTAGTTCAAGAAAACTGCATACGCTGCCATAGCAATACAATCCACGAAGTTTCGGCTTCGAAAGTAACAGGGGAGAGCTACAAAACCGAAAAGGACCTGCTATGCTGGAACTGCCACCGAGAAGTACCTCACGGCAGGGTGCACAGCCAGGCATCCACTCCTTATTCTACGGCTCCGAGCCTGTCGAAACCATTCCCGGAATGGCTAACGAGCGAAAAATGATTTCTAACAATATAAATGGTGATTCAAATGAATGATATTCAACCTGTTAAGAAAAAATCAACCCTAACCTGGGTTCTGTTTGGTGTAATTGTCATTGCAGTATTCGTTGCGGGATTACTCGTTTCATCGATTATGGAACGCAGGGCCGAATCGGCAACGAGATTTCAGGTAGTCCGTGAAATTCCGGAATGGGAGCCGCGAAATGAAATTTGGGGCGAAAACTACCCAAGGGAATTTGAAACATACCTGAAGACATTGGATACTACATTCAGGAGCAAGCATGGCGGCTCTAAGATGATCGATTATCTGGAAGATAGCCCCGATCTTGTAGTTATGTGGGCCGGGTATGCATTTGCCAAGGACTACAGCCAGGGGAGGGGGCATGCCCACGCTGTCAACGACGTTCGCATGACTCTGCGAACCGGAGGCGTGCAAGAAAGCCCTCAGCCTGCCACCTGCTGGACTTGCAAGAGCACTGACGTGCCACGAGTTATGGCTATTAAAGGTGTGGAAGCCTTTTATAAATCGAAATGGAAAGATATGGGCAGTGAAATTGTAAATCCTATAGGATGCCAGGACTGCCACGACCCGAAGACTATGAACCTGAGAATTACCAGGCCTGCTCTTAAGGAAGCTTATGCCAGGCAGGGCAAGAAAATGGAAGACTTTACCCGCCAGGAAATGCGCTCGCTCGTATGTGCACAGTGCCATGTGGAGTATTATTTCAAAGGCGAAGGCAAATACCTGACTTTCCCGTGGGACAAAGGCTTCAGCGCCGATTCAATGGAAAAATACTTCGACGAAGCTGATTTTACTGACTGGACACATAAACTAAGCAAAGCGAAAATGCTGAAGGCCCAGCATCCCGACTACGAACTATATATGACCGGCGTACATGCGGCACGCGGCGTTTCGTGCGCCGACTGCCACATGCCATACAAGGTGGAAGGGGGCATGAAATTTACAGACCACCAGATACAAAGCCCGCTAAATAATATTGCCAATTCGTGCCAGGTATGCCACCGCGAAAGCGAAGCCCAGCTAATAAAAGACGTAGAGGCGCGCCAGGACAGGGTAATTGAACTGCGCAGAATTGCCGAAAACTCACTGGCATTAGCTCATATCGAAGCAAAAACATGCTGGGACAACGGCGCAACCGAAGAAGAAATGGCCCCTGCACTGAAGCTTATACGCCACGCCCAGTGGCGCTGGGACTGGGTTGCCGCAGCCAATGCTTACGGGTTCCATGCCCCTGTAGAAGCTCTTCGTGTGCTTGGTACATCGATTCAGAAAGCCGAACAGGCAAGGGCAATGCTTACTTTGATCCTGTTTAAGCATAATGTTAAGATTCCGCTGCAATACCCGGACATTTCTACAAAAGAAAAGGCACAGGCTTATATTGGACTCGATATGGTAAAATTGCGTGAGGATAAGAAAGCCTTGGTCGAGACGGTTTTCCCGCTTTGGGATAAAGCTGCCGAGAAACGCCAGGGAAGCCTTAAGAAGTATTAAAAGAGATAAATAGTGCCGTATTCAAGTGGGCTGATGGGTGTTAAATGAAAATCCGCAGCCCATTTTCTACTTGCTCAATAGCATGCAGTGTAATGGTGGAACTCTCTTGAGTTACTCAGATAACGAAGAATTAATCAACACTCTATCCGATTTGGCAACTACGTAACATTATTTTCAAAGTTAACTTATTAAGGAAGTATTAAGCTATCACGATTTTTCTACAAACTTTATCGATAGACAATATATGATATGCCAGTTCGGCCTATTTTCTTTTACATACTCTCAATTATGCTTTTAGTTTAATTAAACCTAAATCCAGTCTTTTTATTAAATCAAACAATATATTTCCTGGGCAATAAAAATTTCATGTGATCAATTGTAGATTATGTAATGATTGTTGCCCGCTCATCCCCGCAAAACGTAGGAAGCCTCGAGGCTGAGGAAGTTCTTGACTAATGGCAGGAATGACAAACTTGATATCTTGAATGATGGAATGCCGAATTTCATTTTATAAACAGGCCGCAGTAGGAAGAAGTCCTTTAGAACAACTTGCAGGCCTTCTTTGGCAGCGGCAAATTCGAATTTCTTTGGAGTAAGCTTTATTTTCTGAAGCCGTTTGACTTCTTCAATATCGTTTGGCCTGCCGGTAGCTATCAGCCTGTGGAAGATAGTGTCCGGAAGAAGGTGTATAAAAGGAATTTTACCACCTTTGTTTGCAACAGTATGCTGATGGCCGCCAAAGGCCGAATGGTAGGGTGGAAAAGTAACATAGAGGCAGCCTCCGGGTTTAATTATTCTGCGAATATTGCGGAGTGCAATGTCAGTATGGTCCAGGTGTTCGATTACATCCCGCAGCAATACGAGATCGAACATCTGGCGCCATTTAGCGGGAGGCTCACTATATACAATATCGTGGTTTGCATATTCGATATTGAGTCCGGCTCGAGTAGTATAATCATTAGCTTTATCGAGCCTCACCTGTGCAATGTCGGTACCCAGTGCCCCTGTGGCTCCTGCCTCCACAAAAGCTGACAACACACCGCCTTCGGCACAGCCTATTTCGGCAACGGACATCCCCTGACTGAAACACCCTGTTTGAGTAAGGTAAGGGACTAATACCTCGTTAGCCAATCTGTATTGGTAGCCCCAGTAATACTTATCGTTTTCGCTAATGTCATCAGCATTAGTAACAATATCGAATATTCCCTTTCCCCCTATGTAATTTTCCATGATTCAGATTCCCGTGCTCCCGAAGCCACCAGCGCCGCGCGAGGTTTCGGGCAATATTTCAACAGGCTCCCAATCAATTTTCTCGTAGCGGGCTATAATCAATTGCGCTATACGATCGCCTGAATTAACAGTAAATGT
Organism: Kapaibacterium sp. (SeqCode); assembly: GCA_036741575.1. Taxonomy (GTDB): domain Bacteria; phylum Bacteroidota; class Ignavibacteria; order Kapaibacteriales; family UBA2268; genus DAINRZ01. The sequence goes on along the minus strand of DAINRZ010000121.1, from coordinate 3,638 downwards.
CTCTTTGCCGAAATTAGCAAGAATTATTTTCACTTCACCGCGATAATCGCTGTCGATTGTGCCCGGGCTATTCAGAGCAAAAATGCCGTATTTTGCTGCAAGTCCGCTACGGGAGCGCACCTGGCATTCGTAGCCAGGTTCGAGTGCTATCGCTATCGAGGTCGGCACCATTACAACTTTGCCAGGTTCGATTAGCATTGGTTCATCTGTTGCAGCAAAGATATCCATCCCGGCCGAACCTTCGGTAGCATAAGCAGGGAGCGGTATCGCAGCAAATTTATCCTTTAATCTGGTAATTTTAATTTTCATATTTTAAAATATTATTATTCTAATTATGTGTTAATATTATTTCTGTGACGAATAAATTAAATAAAAAATTACTCAAAATATAATGAAGAAAGAAAAAAATATTAATATTATAAAGAATATCTCGGTACTGACGCTGGGATGCAGCAAAAACCTGGTCGATTCGGAGAACCTAATCGGTATTCTCGAGGCAAACGGATATACGGTTATGCAAGAGCCTGAGGAAGCAGATTCGGTTATCATTAATACCTGTGGATTCATCAACGATGCCAAACAGGAAAGCCTGAACCTGATATTTTCTATTGGAGCAATGAAAAAAAAGTCCAATGTTAAAAAGCTTATAGTAATTGGTTGCCTCTCGCAAAGATACAAAGAAGCGCTTATGAAACAAGTGCCCGATGTGGACCACTTTTTCGGCATCAATGAGTACGGTGGCATATTGGAAGCACTTGGCAGCAGGGGAGATTTTATTACATTCGGCGAAAGATACCTGCTTACTCCCAATCACTATGCTTACCTGAAAATATCTGAAGGATGCAGCCACCGCTGTGCTTTTTGTGCCATACCCATAATCAGAGGTAATTATATTTCACGCCCGATAGAGGATATTATAGCAGAAGCCGGGGCAATCGCCGAAAAAGGTGTTAAGGAACTGCTTATAATTGCACAGGATACGACATTCTACGGGCTGGATTTATATAAAGAAAGGAAACTGGGTGCATTACTCGAAAAGCTAGCCTTGTCAAATAGATTTGAATGGATAAGACTGATGTACACATACCCTGCCGGTTTCCCAATGGATGTTCTGGACGTTATGGCTGCCCACGATTCAATTTGCAAATATATCGACATACCGCTCCAGCACATTTCAGATAATATACTTGAAGGAATGAAAAGACATATCGATTCGGCCAAGATTAAAGAATTAATCAGCAATATTCGTGAAAAACTGCCGGGCGCTGCTATTCGAAGCACATTCATTACGGGATTCCCGGGAGAAACCGAGGAGGACTTCGAGCAATTGTATGATTTTATCGCCGAATACAATTTAGACAGGGTAGGTGTTTTTACATATTCTCACGAGGATTCAACTCCTGCTTTCAATTTAAAAGACAATGTGCCCGAAGAAATTAAGCTGCTGCGCAAAGAAGCCCTGATGATTAAGCAGGCCGAAATATCGCTCGAAAAGAACAAAAGATTGATTGGCACGACTTTAAGAGTATTGATCGACGATGAAGAAGACGGCAAATTCATTGCCCGAAGCCAATACGACGCACCCGAAATTGATAATTCTGTATTAATCGATTATCACGATACTCTGAAGCCAGGTGATTTCGCTGATGTTGTAATCTATGATGCATCTGAGTATGACTTATTTGCTGCAGCTGATTCAAAAACAATATAGTATTAATCCTTGGTATCGAATGCTACATCTAAGTATTTGGTCCCTACAATTCAATTGTTTCACCGAAATCCATTACCCTGCATTTTCTGCCTGACGCCTCAACTTTAGATTTGAACTCCATCGGGTCAGCTTTTATTATGGGGAATGTATTATAATGCATCGGTATTGCAAGCGACGGGCCGACGAACTCTACTGCCTTGACGGCATCGTCTGTTCCCATTGTGAAGTTATCTCCAATTGGTGCCATCATAGCATCTATTTTATTAAGTTCGCCGATTAGCTTCATATCGAGGAAGAGGCCGGTATCGCCTGTGTGGTAGATTGTTTTGCCGCCCATGGTAATAAGCACTCCGGCCGGCTCGCCCATATATTTCCAGTCGTCGGTTGCCGAGCCATGGTGGGCAATAGTGAATTTCAGTCTGCCGAACGGGAAGTTGTATCCGCCGCCGATGTGCATGTTGTGGGCATTGACTCCCTTCGAAGTAGCATAATTAGCCAGCTCGTTTACGGCAATAACAAGGCCGCCCGTTCTTTTTGCTATGTCGATTCCGTCCCCAAGGTGGTCGCCGTGGGCATGAGTAAGTACAACGAATTGAGGGCTTAGGGCAGATGCCTGGACCGGGGCATTAGGATTGCCGGTGATGAACGGGTCGATGATAACCTGATGAACACCGTCGTCGAGCAGGAATGATGAATGGCTCAGATAAGTTAGCTTCAGCATGTTTTACACTCCTCTAATTATTAATAACTTTGCTTAATTCACTTATTTAATTATAACAAATTTGGTTGTTATTCTAAAGAAAAAAATTACCTGCTCACTATTTTATAGACTTTGTCCGAGCGGCGCATTGCTTCGGCGGAATAGAAAGCAACGGTATCTCCTTTAGAAGCTTGCGTTACTGGCACATCGCCTGCCATCCTCATTTCGGGCATATAAAGTTCGAGCGCACCGGTTGTCGGGCCTATTGCCATAATTTCGTCTCCTGTGGCCACATCCCCGCTTTCAATCAGCATTTCGGCTGCATTAACCTTTGCATAGTAATTCACTATCTTGCCTACATACACCTTCTTTTTTGTTGCCGAAGAGCCGTACCTGCCTGTCAGTTCGATCATTTCCCTGCCAAGGTAGTACCCATCCCAAAAGCCCCTGTTATACACGGTTTCGAGCCTCTCCTTAAGTTCCCCGATTAATCCTTTATTATACGAACCGCCGAAATATGCTTCCACAGCTTTCTTGTAGCATTCCGTCGCTATCTTTACATACTCGGGGCCGCGCCCCCTGCCTTCAATCTTCAGCACTTTGGCCCCGGCTTCAATGATCTTGTCGATAAAGCCTATTGTACACAAATCCTTGGGCGACATAATATATTGATTGCCGAAATCGAGCTGCCTGCCTGTCTCCTTATCGGTTGCCACATAGGAGCGGCGGCATATTTGAAGGCATTTGCCACGGTTAGCGGAATGACCTTTCTCGTGAAGGCTCAGGTAGCACTTTCCGGAGATGGCCATGCACATTGCCCCATGAACGAACACCTCTATCTTTACCTCGCTTCCCATTGGGCCTGTAATAGCCTGTCTTTCAATCTCCCCCGTTATATGGCCGATTTGTTCGAGGCTTAGCTCTCTGGCTAAGACTATTACATCCCCAAAGCCTGCAAAGAACCTCACTGCTTCAATATTACTGACATTTGCCTGGGTGGAAATGTGCACTTCGAGGCCTATCCGCCTGCAGTAGTCCATCACGGCAAGGTCCGATGCGATAACAGCCGTCACACCGCTTTCGTGCGCTGTGTCGGCTGTTTGCTTCATATAGTCTATGTCCTCATCGTAAATAACAGTGTTTAAAGTCAGATATGACTTGACACCCCTCTCCCGGCAGGCCCCGGCAATGGTGCGAAGGTCGCCAAGAGTGAAGTTGAATGTGGAC
>DAINRZ010000120.1:0-8994 GCA_036741575.1 Kapaibacterium sp. (SeqCode) | reverse complement strand
GAAGGCGGGTGGATTGCTATTCTATTGATAATTGCTGTTGCTGTGGTTTTAATTATTATCAAAAATGAATACAATAAAGCCGGAACAAAAATAAAGCAACTTGATTACCAGCTTTCGGACGAAGTCTTCCAATATAGCAATCTCGAAACTGAGAATCCCGGTAAACCTGTATTCGATACAAAAAGCAAAACGGCAATAATTTTGGTAAACGGTTACACTGGTTTGGGCATACACTCTTTTTTCAGTGTATTCAAGCTATTCGGTACCAGCATTAAGAACTATGTTTTTGTACAGGTTGGTATTGCAAATAAAGGAAATTCAATGATTGATATGGATAATGAAAGTACTCGCGAGCAAACGGCAGAATCCCTGCAAAGTTATATTGGCCTGGCAAACCGTCATGGTTACTGGGCCGAAGGGATTGCACTTGCTGGTTTGGAAGTTGAAGAAGAAATTATCAAAGCTTTGCCTGACATTAAGAACCAATATAAAAATATTATTTTTTTTGGTGGCCAGATAGTGTTCCCAAAAGATTCATTTCTCAACAGGCTGCTGCACAACTATACTGTTCTTTCGCTGCAAAGAAAGCTATATAACCAGGGTATCCAGCTTATCACTTTGCCGATTAAAATTGATTACAGATGAATAGATTCGTGTTATATGGATTGATTGTTTTAAGTAATAAAGTTTATAATTAAAATTCCGATAAATAAAATATTTATACAAAATCGGTTTTTCCGGTATTTTAATTAGTGTGGATTGTAAAAAATGGAAGAAACAAAAGCAATAAGTCCCGAGGTGAAGGGGTTGTTCGATACGATAAAATCGCAGGCAAAGGAATATGAAAAAGCTTTTAAGTACATCGAAATTGAAAAACTTAAGCTGGAACAGCAAAGAAAAGATTTAGACCGCCTGATGGACGAACTTCGCAACGAAGTTAGTTATACAACGCTCAAACTGAACCAGAAAGTTCAGGATTCGCTTTCGTTTATCGAAACCAGGACTGAGAAAACAATCAAGATTTATGATAACCTCGAGAATATTGTTGACCTGCGCGATTCCCTATCTCAACTGCACGGATTGGTAAAAAAGCAGGTTTCAGAGGTGGAGAACTTCCTTAAGGTTGAAATACCAAAAACACTCAAAGAATTTGATAACCTGCTAAAAAACGTTAAGGTAAAATCCGAAAGCGAATTAGAGAACATACTAATTAATTTCAGGCAAAAGTTTGAAAAATACCTTGAAACAGAAACACAAAAACTCGACCAAAAAAATGCCATCAAATTTAAGCAACAGGAAACAAGGCTAATAACCCTTGAACAAAAGCTAAACAGCCTTTTCGACACTCACCAGAAAGATATCAAGCGTACGCTCGAAGAGTTTACCGAACTGCGCAACAAAGTATCGTCTGCTTCATTTTATGGCGAGGATAAAAACGAAGCTGCGTTTAACAGATTGACTTCGCAACTGGAAACCTTGTCCAGAAAACAGGAGCAAATAACAAATACAGCAGGTGAAATCGAATCGTGGAAAAGAGGCGTTGCCGGGCAATTCGAATCTGCAAGGTCAGGGCTTGAAAAACTCGACTATCTGATTAGCAGTCTTTCGGCAAAAGTTGCTTTGCAGGAAAACGGTAAAAACAAAAATGACATCAGGCAGAATACAGCCCTTGCTTTGTCCATAATTTCTACAATAGGTGTATTTGTTTTAATATTAAAAGCTCTTGGCCTATTTTAGTTAATCTTTGCTCCAACAGAAAACGAAAGGAATATACCGCCGAAATTTGTGATAGGCAAGCCCTTGATACTTTCAAGCCCGTTGCCTCCAAAAGGAATGTAATAATACCGGATATTAGCCGAAAGTAAAGTATTGCTGCCCGAGCTAAAATTGGCGCCTATACCAAGAAATCCCCCTAATCGGGTATAACCTGAAGCCGAGCCGAAAGCATCGAAAAACTCTTTATCGTAAGGAGTCGATAATATGAAGGTAGGGCCAATTCCGGCACTGAAATATGGCCTGAAAGAATCTGCTATTTCATCGTTGAAAATAGTTTTAAGCACTCCGATTGTCATCGGGAAAATATACAACCTGTTAATTTTATCGGGTACTCTGTAGGTGCCTGTATATGGGTCATAATAATCAAATTCATCGGTATTCCTGGCTCCAGAAATGTATAAGCTTATGAATCCAAAATAGTTGGCGCCAAAGTTGCGCTGGTAAAAGATACCACCGCCAAATCCGTTCTCGGAAAAAACAAGGTCGGCACCGAATGAAGTTTTAACTCCGGAATAATCGCCGTCATCATCGATAAGAGAACGAGGAGAGTTGAAAATAAAAACAGTGTCGGGATTAAATTCAGGGTATGGTTCCCCTTTCTCCTGGGCCGAAATTACTGCCGTCCATGCAAAAAATACTATAACCAGAGCAAATTTCATAGTTTTCCGAATGTTAAATAATAATGTTTTATAACGTAACTGTTTATCTAAAAATTGTATGTAAAAATATTCTTTCGTAAATTTACCTTTTGTGGATAGACAAAATATTTATTTATATAACAATAAATTTGTTATGCCGGAACTGCATAATGCAAATAAAAAAATTACTCGAAATAATTGATAGCGCCTTGCCTGCACAAAGTGCAGCTGACGGCGACAAAATAGGATTACAGATTCATGCCGGCGGAGAATATGCGAAAAGAGTACTTGTGGCCTATGAAATAGATGAAGATGTGATAGACGAAGCAGCCGGGATGAAATGCGACTGTATTATATCTTTCCACCCCCTTATCTACTACCCCCTGCAGCAAATACAATCAGGCGACAGGGCTGGCAGGATGTGTATAAAATTAATAAAGCATTCAATATCTCTTATAATAATCCATACAAATTTTGATGTTTACCCCGAAGGCACGAGCACAATCTTTGCAAAAAAACTTGGCCTGGAGCCCCAGGGATTCCTTGTTCCTTCATTAAAATATCCAGACAGAGGAATGGGAATTGTGGCAAGGCCCGCCATGCTAATGAACTCCGGGGAATTGCTAAACTTAGTTACTTCATTGTGTTATTCTCCACTACGGTATTGTTTGGGTAAAAGCGAAAAGATAAGTAAAATAGCAATTGTCGGCGGCAGCGGCAGTTCTTTTCTCGATTCAGCAATAGAGCAGGAATGCGATGCATTTATCACTGCCGATATTACATACCACAAATTCCACCAGGCAAACGGCAAATTATTGCTTATAGACCCAGGCCACTACGAAATGGAGCAATTTGTTGCTAATGAAATAGCCTCACTCATAAAATCACTCGACTCAGAACACGAACTCGAATCCCTTACTGTTTCCGGAAATTATACAAATCCTGTCAGGTATAATCCCGATAAGTACACATATTCTCAGAAGAAAATGAACTATTTAATAAATAATAATATAACGGTGTAATGAAAATGCAATACCAATTACAAAAACTTGTTGCCCTGAGCATGATAGACCTGCAGCTCGACGAATTGGAAGAGGAATTCGGCGACTTGCCCGATCAGGTGAAGGCTGCCGAAAAGAAAGTGAAAGAGAAAAAATCGGTAGTCGAGGAAACTGATACAATTCTGAGCGATGTCAGAAAATTTAAGTCGAGCGCAAAGCAAACAATAACTCAATTAAAAGACAAAGAGGAAAAGCTCTCGAAGCAGCAGTTTCTTGTGCGAAACAACAAAGAATTCGATGCTATAACAAAAGAAATCGATACGGTAAAATTCGAATATAATAAACTTACTGACGAAATGAGAACCGTCGGGATTAAAGAAGAAAACCTTGTCAGGATGCTGGAGCAGCAAAAAAAAGAATGGGACCTTGCAAAAAGAGATCTCGACCAATTACTTGCCGAAATAGACTTGATTTCGAAGGAACAGGTGGAAGAAGTTAAGGAACTGAAAGATAAACGCAAAAAAGTTTGCAAAGACCTGAAAACAGAGAACAAAGATATTTACAAAAGAATCCGCAATATGTTTCCCGATGCTATTGTTAAAATTAAAAAGAACAGCTGCTCGGGATGTTTCAGCCTTGTTCCCCCCCAAAAAATTGTAGAGATAAGAAACAATTTGGATAGAATATTCTTTTGCGAGAATTGCGGCAGGGTTTTGTTCCCCGAAGAACTGGATATAAATTCCTGAAAATTAAATATTCAACGCTTTTATACGTATTTATTGTTGTTTGAAATATTATTTGTGATGGGGAAAACGGGCAGCAGCGTTGCTGCTATTAAGCGGCAATGAGGAAAGTCCGAACACCACAGGACACTGCGCTTCGTAACGCGAAGACGGCAACGCCATGCCTATACAGGCATAGAAAAGCCGATGGAAAGTGCCACAGAAAATATACCGCCTGCCTACATTGCAGGTAAGGGTGAAAAGGTGAGGTAAGAGCTTACCAGCAGGCCGGGTGACCGGCTTGGCTCGGTAAACCCCGCAGGGTGCAAGGCCAAGTAGTAATGCAGGCAGAATTGCCGCAGGCTGTCCGTCTGCCGGTTTTCAACTGGATAACCATGCATTTGGGTAGGCCGCCGGAGGGCGAGGGGCAACCCCGTTCCCAGATAAATTGCTGCCTCCTTCCAGAGGAAGAAGACAGAATTCGGCTTATAGTTTTCTTCATCCTATAATATTTTGTTTTTTTTGAGAATTTTTATTAACTTATATACGTTGTTTTGTAACTATTAACTAAGGGTATAATTGTGAACATTCCCGACGATCCGTTTGTAAAAGAGCTTTTGCCGGAGTTTATCGACACCTGGATTCAGGACCTCGATTCACAGTACAAGGATTTGATTGAAAATAAAAAGAACGACGAATTATATAGGTTTGGGCATACCCTAAAAGGGTCTTGTTTCCAATTCGGGCTCGACGACATTGCCGCCCTTGGTATTGAACTAATGGGCTATTCCAAAGAGAATAACTGGGGTAAAGCAGCCGAAATGGAACAGAGGATAAGAAGCGCTTTTGTAGAAGTCAGGGATATTATCGCTCTTACCTAATTCCATTATTGCAATAAAATTCCCCTTTTTTGCAGATTATTTTACTATTTACTTTCATTTATAACGAATTTTTTCTATTTTTGAAGTAAAAGAGCATTATGCTCTATATTGTTTAATTATAGATGAAAAGTCTGTTATGAAAAATCGTGTTGCCAAAGTTTGGTTGATTTTATTAATAGCTGCCCTTGTTAGTCCTAATTGTTTTTCCCAGGTCAAAAGAATTGCGTTCCTACCTTTCCAGAATATGGACGGTAATTTCTCCCTTAACATTTATTGTTATCAATTGCAGGATTCTCTTGCCAAGGCATTTTTGGGCGCAGACGGCGAAGGCAAATATTTTCATGTTGTGCCTGCCGATTCGGTTGATTTGCTGTTGGCAGAAATGAACCTCGACCCCACCAATCCGCAGTATGCCACAGATATGTGGAAAGCTGCCAAGCTGCTGGCCGTTGAGTTTGTTATTACCGGGAATTTCAATATGCAGGCAAAAAGGCTGCTGATTAATGCCTATATTTATAACGTAGATACAAAGCTCCCCGATCCTGATTACCAGGCTCGGGACATTTTCAAGAAAGAAGAACAGGTGATGACGGCCGTGCCAATAATGCTGAGGAATTTAATAAAATTCTTTATTCCTGCAAATTAATCTTTTATCGGGATATTGTATAAGCACATAACTGTCCTAAAGTTTACTCTTAACTTTAACTCTCTCTGTATTCTTTTGCTAAATTGTATTTTATGTTTAATCGTTATATAAAGCGGTAGGCTAAATGCTGAACATTTAATAATTTACTGAGGTTTTAATGAAAAATATCTATGCTATGTTTGCCCTGCATTTACTGCTAAGTATTCCCATCATTGCCCAAGTGACCATTACAAAAGATGAATTGAACCTTGCACCAGGCAATACTGCAGCATACAGGCAAATTTCTCAGGAATCCTCAATGATGGTTTTTCAGGAAGCAGAGAATACACCGGGAGGTTTATGGGATTTTTCGAATCTGGTAACTACAGATATTATAAAGTATTTGAACAGGGATGAAGTTTTAAGTACAGATGCATATCCCAATGCCAGTTATAAGTTCAACAACTCATACTCTATGGCAGGCGTAACTCTCGAAGCAAGGGAATATGAACTTGCAGGCCCGAACAGTTTGGTGCGCATTGGTTTGGATTTGGATTCCTCATTTATCACAATGGGCAGCCTTGGTGCTACTCTTGCAATCAGGAAACAGAAATCCGATTATATTCCGGCTCTCGTCAAAATGAATTTTCCATTGGAATATAATAATTCCAATGAATACAAATCCGTAAGTACCAGAAAAATATTTGGACTGGCAAATATTCCCGGAATGGGGATTACTGATGCAGAAACTATCTATCAGGTTACTTATAGCAGGGATTTCAGTGTCTCGAACTGGGGCAAAGTAAAGCTTTATGCTGCTGGAAACGAAATTGATGTTCTTGTTATGAAATACAAAGAAACTTCAATTGATACTGTTCTGATGAACGGAATGCCCCTGCCAGATTTTATGCTCGAACCTCTTGGACTTAAGCAGGGCGCTCAAACCATTGCCGAAGGTTATGTTTTCTATGGCAAGGGCTATGGCGAATACCTGCTGAATATAGGGAGAATTACCAACCAATACGGGAGCGAATCTTTCGCAGGTTATGGGCTTAGCGAACTTGTTACGAGTATCGAAGAGCAGAAGGAGCCGATTATTAATGAAGTTTACCCTAATCCTACGGATGGTTCCTTAAATATTATACTCCCCAATTCTACAGGAAGCCGATTTTTAATTAACATTTATAATTCAATGGGCAATATTGTTTACGAAAGTGAAACACATGGCGGCTTGCGGAATTACACTATAAGCCTTGGAAACGAATTGCCAGCCGGAGTTTATAATATTGTCGTTACAGAGCGAGCTAACGGAAAAATGGTTTCACGCAGTTTCGTACTTGCCAGATAATAATAAATAAGAAACAACAGAAATCGTTATTGTCGGAAAATTTGTCGGACTTTTGAATTTATTTGTTACTCATGATACGAAGAAGTATAATTTTACTTGTTTTTACAATATGTGGCTTGTTTCCTGCAAGCCGTTTATATTCCCAGGCCGATTCTTTGCGCAGGCAGTACGTTTTAATAGCAGATATCCAAGTAGCAAAGCATCTTGCAGGAATTTCTGTTTATAAAGTTGAAGCTGCTCTCAACCTTGCTTGTGAACTATCAGGCAAGTACAGGCTGGTACCGCTTAGTGCCAGGGATTCAATAGTCGAAAAATTCTCCAAAGAAGGCAAGGAGCCTACTGTGGCTCTGATTGCCGGACACCTTAAGGTTGACAGGATAATCTTTTTGGATATAAATTCGATTGGGAATATGCTGAGGGTATCCCTTTCAGGAGTTAATACCCGCGATTCTTCAGACATGCGGGGTACCGGGTACTCTCAAATAAGGTACAGGGAAGAAAAAACCAATAAAGTTGTGTACGATCCGACCTTGCTAGCAGCAACCCAAAGGGCATTTGCCGATATGGAAAAGGATTCGTTGATGTATGATGGTGCCGAGGGAGGCTATAGGGTTTTCCCGGCAAAAACACTGGTTATTGGCGGAATAGAATTCCAGGATGATACTTTGCAAAGGAAATGGGATTTATTTGAAGAGAGGACTGTAGTATCGTATGATGCAATTGAGAATATCTTCCAGGAAGCGTTCAAAAGCAGTAAATATGTTGTCTATGATACCGACACGCGAGACTCTATTTACTCCTACTTTAAGCTCTTCTTAGTTGAAAATTTCAATCCGCCCAACAAAGCGGAAATAGAAGCCCTTAGCAAATTCGAGGTGGATTACTACCTGACCGGGGTTTTCAAAAGGGTGTCTTCGGGTGCGATAATTGAAATGTACCTTTGCAGTATTATAGGGACTGATCTGCATATAATTAAAAAAGAGATGGATGTGCTGGCAAATGACAGCAAAGTTGCTTTTGCCGAAGTAATGAGAAAAATGACGAAAAAGCTGTTGGAAATAAAGTAAGTTTAATTTTTTAGCAAGGAAAAATATGCACAGGCTGAAAGATGATGTCTTCTTTACAGGAAAAATCGACTGGGAGCTTAGGAAATTTCACGGGGACCAATTATCGACAGACAGGGGATCCACTTATAATTCATATCTTATCAAAGATGAAAAGAATATTCTAATCGATACAGTCTGGCTGCCTTATGCGCAGGAATTTATTAATGAACTGGAGAAGATTATCAATCCTGCGGAATTGGACGCCATAATCGTCACCCATGCCGAGCCGGACCACAGCGGTGCTCTGCCAAACCTTGTGCACCGAAAACCAGGCATTCCGGTTTATTGTTCTAAAAGTGCATTGAAATCCATATCAGGTTACTACCATAAAGATTTTAATTTTCAAGTGGTTAAGACTGGGGATAAAATCAATATTGGAAAAAGGGAAATTACTTTTATTGAAGCGCCCTTTCTGCACTGGCCCGATACGATGATGTGCCACCTGGGCGGTGATGGTATCCTTTTTTCGAGCGATGTATTCGGGCAGCATTTTGCTTCGGCGAACCTGAACGCAAGCGCTAATGATAAAAGCATCCTGCTTTATGAAGCCCTGAAATACTATGCAAACATCATTGCCCCTTTTTCGGACAAAGTAACGAAAAAGATAAATGCCCTGAAAGAGATGAACCTCGAAATAAATATGATATGCCCTGCACACGGACTTATTTGGGACGCCAATCCTGACGAGATAATAAATCTCTATGAAAAATGGGCTGATTCATACGCTGAAAACCAGGTAACTATTATTTACGACACCATGTATAACAGCACCAGAGCAATGGCCGAGAGTATAGCTGCCGGAATAGCAGATGCGGCTAACCAGCCTGTTGTTAGAGTATTCAACCTTGCAAATACAGATAAAAGCGATATCCTGGCAGAAATTTTCAGGTCGAAGGG
>DAINRZ010000119.1:0-9015 GCA_036741575.1 Kapaibacterium sp. (SeqCode) | reverse complement strand
ACAAATAAATAAAAATTAATGCGAAAAATCCGATAAATGGTATATTTAGAAAGCCTGTGCCTTCAACAATCCAAATCTTAGTTAAATATATGACCCAGATAGAAAATAGTATTGCAAAGAATGCCCAAGCCTTTGGAAATACTTTTATTTCGAATGGCTCTAAATTCAGGCTATCAAAGTAGATTTTAAACTTTTTTTCTGAAAGCAGTTTCTTGTATTGGACAACGATTCCGTTGTTCTCCAAATTAAAACTCATTTGGAGAAGTAATTTCTTTTGTTTAAGGTAATTCATTTCATCCATTAATGTAAATCCCACATTTTTTCTTTAATTCCTTGAAGTATGCTTTGCTTTGTTTTTTCTAATTTTAGCGGTCAAATCGGCCACCCGAATGCACACAGCCCTCGGGTGGCCAAAAAAGGTATTTCGCTTGATTAATACATAAACCCGAACTGGCTTTTGCCCGAGTATTCTGCATCTTCATCCAGTTCCTCTTCAATCCTGAGAAGCTGGTTGTACTTGGCAACGCGGTCGCTGCGGCTGGGGGCGCCGGTCTTTATCTGGCCCGAATTAGTAGCCACGGCAATATCTGCTATCGTTGTATCTTCGGTTTCGCCCGAACGGTGAGATATTATAGTCTTGTAGCCGTTCCTGTGTGCCAGTTCGATTGCGTTTAATGTTTCTGTCAATGTGCCTATCTGGTTAACTTTCACAAGTATCGCATTGCCTACGTTTTCCCTGATGCCGCGGGCAAGAAATTCGGGATTGGTTACAAACAGGTCGTCGCCCACAAGCTGCACCTTCCTGCCGAGTGCCTGTGTCAGCTTGGCCCAGCCTTCCCAGTCGTTTTCGCCCAAGCCGTCTTCGATAGACGCCAGCGGGTATTTGTTGCACATATCTATGTACCAGTTAATCATATCGTCGGCTGTTTTCAGGCTGCCGTCAGATTTGAACATCTTGTATTTGCCGTTTTCGTACATTTCGCTCGATGCCACGTCGATAGCAAGCAATATGTCGTCTTTAGGCTTATAGCCTGCTTTGGCAACGGCTTCGAGAATTACATCGAATGCTTCTTCGTTCGATTTCAGCGACGGGGCAAATCCGCCTTCGTCGCCAACAGAAGTGTTGTACCCCTTTGATTTGAGTACTTTTTTCAGGTTGTGGAATACTTCGGTGCCCATTCGCAAGCCTTCCCTGAACGTAGGAGCGCCTACGGGTATAATCATAAATTCCTGTATATCGACAGTATTGTCGGCATGTTTGCCGCCGTTAAGTATGTTCATCATAGGGGCGGGCAGCAGCCGTGCCTGTACGCCGCCGATGTAACGGTACAGCGGCAGCATATGGTATTCGGCGGCGGCTTTGGCACATGCCAGCGAAACACCGAGTATGGCATTGGCGCCAAGGTTGGATTTGTTTTCTGTGCCGTCCAGTTCAATCAGATAATTGTCTATCTGGATTTGCTCGGCAGCATCCATGCCTTCAAGGTTTTCGGCAATAATATTATTTACGTTGTCAACTGCTTTCGTTACTCCGTTGCCCAGGAAACGGGAGTTGTCGCCGTCGCGCAGTTCGCATGCCTCGTGCTCGCCTGTACTGGCTCCGGATGGCACTGCTGCCATTCCGGCGGATCCGTCTTCGAGAATAACTTCTACTTCTACTGTGGGATTGCCGCGGGAATCGAGTATTTCCCTTGCAAACACATCGATAATCATTGAACTCATTATCTTCCTCTTATTATTTATTGAACAAGTGTTTTTTTCAAAAATGCAAAATAGAATTTAAATTTTGATTAATAAAGGCTTAAGTTTTCAATTTCTGCTGCCAGCCTGAAATCGAGTTCAGTCAGGCCGCCGCGGTCATGCGTTGTCAGGGTAATCCTCAGCTTGTTCCAGCCGTAAATTGTCAGGCAGGGGTGATGGTTGTGCTTTTCGGCCAGGACTGCTACTGCATTGACGATACCGATAACAGATACAAAGTCTTCGGCTGCAATTTCACGGGTAATAATTCCTTCTGTATGGATCCAAAAAGGGACATCCTTCTTAAATAAATCAATTTGCTCATCAGTCAAAAGCTGCGGGCGCGGCATAATTATCTCCTTTATTACTAATCGATTCCAATATTCAAAATTACTTAAAAAGCACTTTAAATAAACAATTTTATTTAAAGGGCATCAATGCCTTTGGTTTATTTCCGGGGCAATACCTCCGGTTAAACTTTTATTATCCTGCGGGAAAATGTATTGTTGGCGATTGTCACCAGAATAAAATACGGTCCGCTGCTGATATCGCCCAGGTTAATCAGCCTTGATAATTTACTGCCGTCGTAATTCTCCGAAAACGAATAAACGCTTTTGCCTGTAATATCCACAATATTAACATCTGCAATGCCCTGTATCTGTAAATCCGGTTCAATTTCGAGAGTAAATGAGCCGGCGAATGGTTCGGGGTATGCATTAATCTTAACTTTTCCGGTATTAATATTCTCCCTGACGCCGGTTAATAAATTGGTATGTTTTACCGGCAACCGCCTTACCCGTATTCCTATTGCATCGAATATTGCATTGCATAGTGCAGGGCTAACCGAAGGGAACCCCAGCTCGCCGATACCCGAGGGCGAATCGCCGCTGGGAGCAATATTAACTTCAATTTTCGGGGATTCCTGCATTGTCAGCCATTCGAAATTGTGGAAACCCGACTGTTCTATCCTGCCATTCAAAATAGTAATCTCTGCTTTCAGGGCTGTAGAAAGCGCGTCGATAGCGGCGCCCATAAACTGGGCTTCGATGTTGCCGGGATTTATAGCAGTTCCGCAATCCACAGCTGCCACCACGCGCAGCACTTTAACTATTCCCGGCTCCTCGACTGCCACTTCCACAACATGGGCTGCGTAACCGCCGTAACCTGTATAGCAGGCTATGCCCCTGCCTCGGTTTGCAGGCAATTGAGTCCCCCATCCTGCTTTGTCGGCAGCAAGCTGCAAAACGTCACGGAGCCGTTTATTACCAGTCATTTTCAGCCTGAATTGCAGGGGGTCTTTATTAGCAGCGGCAGCCAGTTCGTCAATCATGCTTTCATTGGCAAAAACAACCTGAGTACTTTCAACAGACCGCCAAGCGCCTGTCGGTATGGAGTAAGGCAGCGATTCTTTCAAGTTTTGTATGTTGCCGAATGTGTATGGCGGATTGAAAGCACCAACATCGCCCTGCGAAACCACTTTGTGAATCCATCCGGTGATATTGCCGTCTTTGTCGAGGCCAGCCTTCAAAGCATGAATACTCATCGGGCGGTAGTAGTCCTTTTTTATATCATCCGATTTTGTATATTGCAGCATAACAGGGAATCCGGATAGTTTGGAAATCCTTGCGGCCATGCCTACATAATCATTGTTGTGCCTGCGCCCGAATCCTCCGCCCGAAAGCAACACGTCCACCCTGACGGATGATTCCGGCAGCCCTGTTGCATTGGCAGCTACTGATCGAGCTGTTTGGGGATTCTGGGTGCCTGCCCGGACCTCGCATTTGCCGCCGTGATAGTGTGCAAAAGCGCTCATTGGCTCCATTGTGGCATGGGCAAGCAATGGCAAATCATAAACAGATTCGATAGTTTTTTCCGTCATTGAGGGTAATTCCGGCAACGAGCCTATCCTCTTAATCATTTCCCCTCGAATCGTGTCGCTGCCCAAAGATGTAAGCTTGCCGGGCTTCCATTCGGCAGATATAAGTTCCGAGGCTTTCATGGCAATATAAGTGTTATCGGCAACAACGGCAATGCCCTCGGGAATTTTGTAGATTCCGCGCACTCCCTGAAGTTCCTTAGCTTCGGCATCAGAGTATGTATTTAGCGACCCGCCTGTTTCGGGCGGCCTAAGGACTACGGCATACTTCATTCCCTCTTTGCGGTAATCCGAACTGAAGACGGCCTTGCCGGTGACTATTTCGGGATTATCTATGTGCCATTTTGTTTTGCCGATTATTTTGAATTCAGAAGGATCTTTAAGTTTAACAGATGAAGGCGGGGGTATTGGAAGCGCGGCAGCTTTATCGGCCAAATCTCCATAAGCTAAGCGCCTGCTGCTGCCCGTATCGTAAACATAGCCTTTATCTGTGCGGCACTGCGATTCGGGTATTCCCCAGGTTTGTGCTGCCGCTGCAATCAGCATCATCTTTGCCTGTGCGCCGGCAGTCCTGAGAGTGCCCCAGAGATTCCTGATGCTTGTGCTGCCGCCTGTGGACTGGTTGCCGTATTTAGTATCGCCCTCGGCATTGACGGCGATTATTCTATCCCAATCGGCATCGAGTTCCTCGGCTGCAATCATACAAAACGATGTACGTACACCCTGCCCCAGTTCGGAGCGCGAGATGGTAACAACAACCGAATTGTCCTTTTTTATTTCGAGCCAGATGCTTGGAGCCAGCGAAAGTATGCCTTTGTCCCTGTCTTTTATTTCAAGCTGGGCAAATAATCTGCCAAAGCCACCAAGCCCGGCAACTACCGCACCTAAGCCTGTTGCTGCAACCATCACAAAACTTCTTCTGCCTTCGTTTAAATCTTTGCCCATTTCAATCCTTTGCAGCAATGTGAATAGCTTCGCGTATTTTATTGTATGTGCCGCAGCGGCAGATATTTCGCGACATTGCACTATCGATATCCCCGTCTGTGGGCTTTGGCTTGCGCGAAAGCAGCGATACAGCCATCAATATTTGCCCAGGCTGGCAATAGCCGCACTGAGTAACGCCTGCTTCCATCCATGCATTTTGCACCTTATGCATACCGTCGGCCGAGAGGCCTTCTATTGTTACAATCTTGCTGTTTCCGAGCCCCGAGGCGGGCAGCAGGCACGACCGCTGGGCCGAGCCGTCAATCAGAACTGTGCATGTGCCGCAGAAACCTATGCCGCAGCCGTATTTTGTCCCGGTCAGGCCGAGTTCGTCCCTAAGCACCCAAAGGAGCGGCGTATCGGGCGCCGAACTGACCTGATAGTCTTTTCCGTTAATATTAAGCAACATATTATTACTTGATTTTTAGATAATTTACTAAAATTTAATTGCTTTAATTTAATTATAAAATAAATGATAAAAAAATCAATTCGGACAAAATTGTTAAAAGTAAAAAATCAGGAATTGTTTGATGAAAGCTCAAAAAGCAATTCGGGCATTTTTTAAAATGAGTTCCGCCCACAATGGTGGTAATCCATACGTCCATAGGGATATTCCTTGCATCGATTAATACTTCCGCAAACCCTAAGCAGTCGGATAGACATACAGCTATCATTTCTAATGTTAAACTTCTGGAATGATTGGACTAAAAGCGCCTAACCATATTACTTTTTCAACAATACCCCCAAAAATTTTTCCCTTTCATGTGTCAATAAAGTTTTTTGAATTGAACAAAATAAATTAGTTTTAGTAATTGGAAATTACGGCTCAAATTATTAAAAATTTACTCTCTGTTTAAAAATAAATTTTAGGAGTTTAAAAAGGCTATGAAACTGATTCTCACACTTGTAATGATACTTCACTCTTGTTTTCCTCGAACCTGAAAGCGGGCGAGCCTACACTGCATTAACTTTTTTTCTCTTCTTCCAAAAACTTTCTATGATGCCGCCAATTTGCGAAATAATAACTCCAAACAGGATTATTGCTCCCCCCAATGCTCCGCGAGCCGAAATAATTTCGCCGAATATAAGGTAGGCAATTATAGCTGCAATTACTGGTTCCAGCGAGAATATCAATGCTGCTTTGACGGGTGTGGTGAATTTCTGCACGCTTGTATGGATGAAAGTAAGCAGGAACGATGCAACTATTCCGTTGTATGCAAGCGCTGCCAGCAATTCGTTGCCTACAATCAGGCTGGAAGAGGTGTATTCGAAAGCAAAGTAAAATCCCGCGGCAAGAGGCGTAACGGTAATCAGTTGCAATACTACCAGCCTTGCAGTAGTCGAAAATTCATGTTTGTCCCTTGTGAATATGTCCATATAAGAAATATACAATGCCCAAAATAAAGTGGAAGCAAGAGTGAAAATGTCACCGGGATTGATTTTATTAATGTCCGGGTCCGAAAACAGCCACAGGCCGAAAACAGATGCTGCCACGCCGGCGCCCTGCCAGCGGGTGACGGACTTCCTCTCGATAATCCAATAAACAAACGGAGTCAGGGGAACACTCATACCTGTGATAAAAGCAGAGTTAGTAATTGATGTATATTTCAGTCCGTATGTTTGAAGCAGAAAACCAATACCAAAGAACAATCCTAATATACTTCCCTGCATAAAAGTTGTTTTGTCCAGCCCTTTTATGTACTTACCGAAAAACAGCAGAGATATGGCAAGGGCAACGGTAAACCGCAGAAAAATGAACAATGCCGGTGGGCTGTAATCCAGGCCCAGTTTAGTAAAACTAAAGGTGCCGCCCCAGATTAATGTAATAAAGAAAAGTGATGATTCGGCCTGCCAGCGTTTCAATCAGTTATCCCAGAAAATGCTGATTAAAAGAACCAACCGCCGGGATTGGCAGGTTTTTGTTTGTTGGTGCCCGTGGGCTTATCGCTCTGCTGGCCGTTTTTCGAAGGGATTCCTTTCTTTGCCTTTTCTGCTTCCTCGGCCCGCCTTTTTGCATTGTAGTTTACGCTTGGCGTAAGTGTTACATTTGGCCTGATAATACCTTTATCGCGCAGTATTTTTTCGGCTTCTTCGAAACGCTTTCTGTTTGGCAGCCTTCCACGGGAGCTTTGAGGAATCTGTATTATTGGGATAAGTGCTTCTTCTACTGCCATGGGGTCGGGCGGCAGGGTTAAAATAGTGTCCTTATTCGATTCAAGCTGAGTCCAAAGGCCTTTCCTGCCAAGGTTAAAATCATAGTAGTCAATAATAATAACAGGTGTGCCCGACATTCTTAAAGGTTTTTTCTTATCATCATATTTCTCGCCCTCGCCCCAGCTAAAAAGCCATTCGGCATCTTCCATCAGCTGCCTGACACATGAGTGCGATGCCGGATATCCCGGCATTTCGAACTGGTGAAATGCATTGCCGGCTTCTCCGTGGAAATTGTATGTAAACGGCATTATCCATGTGCTGTCGAGCGACGACCTGCGAAGCCGTTCTTTCCATACGAGAGCATACCTGCCTGGGAAAGTGGGTGTTTTTTCCTTGCCCGAATTAACAGGTACAAACCTTACTAATTTCCCATATTCGTAAGCACCGTAGCACTGGAATGCATTTGATACGACGATTAATTTAGGCAGCGAAGCCGCGCCCGGATAATTTAATGGGAAAACAGAATAAGCCCTTAAATCATCTAAAATAGTATCGGGAACAATAATGGTCTGTCCGGTGCGGAAAAACCGCCATTCTTTCCTGTTAAGTGTCATTAATGTTTTCCATCCGGCATGCCATTCCTTTGGATGGTTGTACTTTTGCCTGATACTTTTGAGAGTGGCAGCGTCTTTCAGCAATACCTGGCTGTATTTTATCAACGGATAACCGGCATCGGCCGAATCCCTGGCGGGAGTCCCGGAACTATCGGCATTGCTGTTGCCTGATTTATCCTTGCCTGGCGCTTTATCTTCCTGGCAGCTGACAAACGACGATACAGAAAACAATATGAATATAAATATGGCAAATTTTCTTATGTCACCGAAAAACATAGTCTTTTTTATTAATTGTACAACACAAGTGTGCAAATTACGAAAAAAAATAAATTCCTATTAGCAACAAAATATTTATAATGAACACAATGCAGCCGTTTTTATTCATCGTCTGCGATTTCATCGCCAGCGTCGAATTCCTCGACAAAAACGCCCTCGTGCATGATAAGCTCGTCGTCGAAATAAACTGTAGGCTTGCGGACGACTCCCTCCACATAACTGTCGATATCGATTTTACCGCCAAAGGGAGTGCTTTTTCCAAAGCCAAAATGAACAGTTCCAAGAACAATACGGTCCTCGTGAATATCGCCCGATAATTCTGCTTTGTTGTTTAGGCCGATGCCAAATACACCCAATGCCCTGGCATCGTGGCCCAGAGAGCTGAGGTTTTTCGAAAGAGACTTGGCTTCGTTTTTGCCGGTAATTTTCTCGGCAAAGCCTTTTTTTATTGTAAAAGAAATCGGATCGGCAACAATGCCAAATCCGTTGAGGGCAGCGTCCACAACAATAGTACCATTCGATTTAGTTTCGATAGGGGCTATTTTTACTTCCCCCGAGGGCATCATTCCGCTTTCGCCTATAGTCCTCAGGATTCCTGTATTTGTATGAATCCTTCTCCTTTTGACAGGCATGGTTATATCGGTTCCCAGTTCGGTAATCACCCTGATGTTATAAATTGTCTTCATCTTCTCGATAAGAAAATTTGTCAGGCTGCGTATAAGCTTATGGCTTGCAGACATCGAACGGGCAAATGTTTCGGGTGTAACGTTGTGCAATGTGGCAATCCTAACGCCGACTTTGCTTGCCTCGCGCCTGGCAGCAGTTTTATAAATTGATTTGGTCGTTGCACAAAAAACTGCATCGACTTTTTGCATCATATCGGCAACCGCTTCTGGTGGTTCTTGGTTCTTTTCTTTTCTTGTTGCCATTTCCACAAGTATTGCGTTGTTTCCCATTTTTTTTCCTGCATCGAACAAAGCCAAACCAATTTCCCGTTTGTTCTCATCGCACAAAACCATAAGGGTTTCGTCTTCGATTAATCTCAAAAAACTAGTCAGGGCATTCCTCGAGGCTTTTGCCATTTTTGTTAATCCAGCCATTTTAAGTCCCAAAAAAAATATAAAATTAATTCTTAAACAAGAATACTACATGTATCTATGGGATTTTACAAATATAAAAAATTACTTTTGTCATTTTCTATCGGTAACAATATAAACATTTTATCCATTATTTCATAATTATCTGTAAAATTCACCCACTCGACAATACTTTTCCCAGTTATTAATATATTTCGGCAGTATTAGATTTTTATTTAAATTTATTTCAATAATTTTATTCTTTGCTTAAAAAAAGCATGTGCATTTAATCTGTTAA